>JAFKLR010000005.1 GCA_017304685.1 Sphingobacteriia bacterium
CTCCGCCCTACCAGCTTCCGCTAATACCTTCGTGATAGCCGCTGTTAATGTCGTCTTACCATGATCAACGTGACCTATAGTCCCTATGTTTACGTGCGGCTTATTCCGCTCAAACTTTGCCTTAGCCATCTCTTCCCTTCCATTACTAACTAGTTTGTTTACTTTCTAATATCTTTGACTTTTCTTTATCAATTATTACGACGCTTTTTTAATTACTTCATCAGCAACATGCTGCGGCACTTGTGAATAATGCGAAAATAACATAGTATATTGCGCACGACCTTGTGAAATTGATCTAAGGTGATTCACATAACCAAACATTGCTGCTAATGGAACGATAGCATTAATAACTTGCGCATTTGCACGATGCTCCATACCTGTCACTTGACCACGTCTTGAGTTTAAGTCACCAATAATATCACCCATGTACTCATCAGGTGTAATAACTTCCACTTTCATAATTGGTTCTAGTAATTTAGCTCCTGCTTTTTGCATCCCTTCTTTAAAGGCAGCTTTAGCAGCGATTTCAAACGCAAGAACACTTGAATCCACATCGTGGAACGCACCGTCTGTAAGAGTTACTTTAAAGTCTATCGCTGGGAATCCCGCTAAAATTCCAGTTTCTTTAGCAGCTTCTAATCCTTTTTCTACACCAGGAATATATTCTTTTGGTACTGCACCACCCACAATTTTTGATTCAAAGTTAAAACCTTGACCTGCTTCTTGAGGTTCGAAAGTAAGTTTAACTCTCGCATATTGACCTGCACCACCACTTTGTTTTTTATGAGTATAATCAATATCAGCAGATCTTGTAATAGTTTCTCTATACGCTACTTGAGGAGCACCAATATTAGCTTCTACTTTAAATTCACGACGCATACGATCAATAATAATTTCAAGATGCAATTCGCCTTGCCCTTTAAGTACAGTTTGACCAGTTTCTTGGTCTGTCTGAACTTGTAATGACGGATCTTCAGATACAAGTCTTTGTAAAGCCATAGCCATTTTTTCTTGGTCAGCAGTAGTTTTTGGTTCTACAGCCACTTCAATTACTGGCGCTGGGAAATCCATTCTTTCTAAAATTATAGGTTTATCTTGATCACATAATGTGTCACCAGTAGTAGTATTTTTAAGCCCTGCAAGCGCCACAATATCACCTGCTTTAGCTTGCTTAATATCTTCTCTATTATTCGCATGCATAAGTAACATACGACCAATTCTTTCTTTATTATCTTTAACTGTATTAATTACAGTAGTTCCTGAATTTAATGTACCTGAGTATACACGAATAAATGTAATAGAACCAACAAATGGATCGTTTAATACTTTAAATGCAAGCGCAGAAAACGGCTCTTTTTCATCAGCTTTACGAGTTAACTGCTCTTCCTTATATGGATGAACACCTTCTACTGCTGGCACATCTAATGGGCTTGGTAAATAATCAACTACTGCATCTAATAATGGCTGGACACCTTTATTTTTAAAGGCGCTACCACAAAATACAGGCACAAATGAACGAGTTACAACACCTTTACGAATACACTTCTTAATATTTTCTACTGAAATATCTTCACCGTTAAGATACTTTTCCATTAAAGCATCATCCATTTCAACGGCAGTTTCAACTAATTTAGCATGATACTGTTTAGCTTTTTCAGCTAAATCATCCGGTATATCAACATAATCAAATTGGGCACCAAGGCTATCATCGCGCCATACAATACCTTTCATTTCTACTAAATCAACTACACCTCTAAATGTATCTTCTAATCCAATAGGAAGTTGCATAACAACTGGACGCGCACCTAATCTATCCACAATCATATCTACGCAACGGAAGAAGTTAGCACCAACCCTATCCATTTTATTTGCAAAACAAATTCTTGGAACATTATATTTATCTGCTTGACGCCATACTGTTTCTGATTGAGGCTCAACACCTGCAACCCCATCGAATACTGCTATAGCACCATCTAAAACTCTCATTGACCTTTCAACTTCAATTGTAAAGTCTACGTGACCTGGCGTATCAATAATATTAATTCTATTATCTTTCCAAAATGTAGTAGTAGCCGCTGAAGTGATAGTAATACCTCTTTCTTGCTCTTGAACCATGTAGTCCATGGTCGCCGCACCTTCGTGCACTTCACCTATTTTGTGTGATTTACCTGTATAATAAAGTATTCTTTCAGTAGTTGTGGTTTTACCTGCATCGATATGCGCACAAATACCTATGTTTCTATACATTGAAAGAGGAATCGCGTCTTTACTAACACCTGACATAATGAATTTACCCTTCTAAAAATACTACCAACTATAATGTGAAAATGCTTTATTAGCTTCTGCCATTTTTTCTGTATCTTCACGTTTTTTGAATGCGCCACCGCGCTTATTAAAGGCATCTAAAAACTCTTCTGAGAGTCTTTGTACCATTGATTTATTCCCACGCTTTTTAGAAAAAGTTACTAACCATCTAATAGCAAGGGAAGTAGAGCGATCCGCTCTTACAACAGTTGGAACTTGATATGTCGCTCCACCAACCCTACGTGATCTAACTTCTAATCTTGGCTTAATATTATCTAATACTTGGTTAAAAAATTCTACTTCTTGACCTTGCATCTTTAATTTTACACAAGCATTTTCAACTGCTTTATAAAATATTTTTTCTGCAACCGATTTTTTCCCTCTTTGGGTTAAACGGTTAATAAATTTTTGAAATGTAACGTTTTTATATCTAGCATCAGGATAAACTTTCCTTTTTATTGCTGCGCGACGTCTTGACATTAGTTATCACCCATTTTTTTTATTATTATTACTTAGGTTTTTTAGCACCATATTTTGAACGAGCTTGCTTACGGTCTTTCACACCTTGGGTATCACCTGCACCCCTAATGATATGATATTTCACACCTGGTAAATCTTTTACCCTTCCGCCCCTCATTAACACCATAGAGTGCTCTTGAAGGTTATGTCCTTCACCTGGAATATAAGCGATTACTTCCATACCATTTGATAATCTTAACCTTGCAACCTTACGAAGCGCCGAGTTAGGTTTTTTTGGTGTTGTTGTATATACGCGTGTACAAACACCTCTAACTTGCGGACACCCTTGCATTGCAGGAGCTTTTGACTTGTAAGTCTTTTGCTTCCTAGCTTTCCTTACTAGCTGATTTATTGTAGCCATTTAATCCTCTTATTTTCTAAAAAAGTAAGTAAAATACTATATTTTATTAACTAAGCTCAGGATATTAATTAAGTTGTAAGAGTTAGTCAAGCATTATTTAAGAGAAAACTGTACTAAAAGCATTTATCTTCTTAGGCATAAATTTAGAAGGGAAAAAGCCCCCTTTAATTATATTTCAAACTACTACTTATAGTTAATTTTGTTGTAAAATATGTTAACTATAATTAGAAATAATTTTTAATTTTTATTAACTTATTATTTATCTATTTATTTAGCCTGCATATATTAAATCTACCCTTTTTTTATCTTTATAATAAACAAATGTTTACACCTATTTTTTTCAAGTGTTTAAAAAATAATGGATAGCTAGTAGCAATATTTTCAATATTTTTTACTACTACATTTTCTTGGGCAATTAAGGAGAGAATTATAAAAGCCATGCTAATTCTATGATCTGAATATGATTCTATTTTGCAATTACCCTTTATTGTTTTATTTCCATGAATAATTAAATTATTATTTTTTATTGCGACTTCCACACCTATTTTAAGTAAATTTTCAAAAATCGCTTGCAATCTATTACTTTCTTTGTTTTTTAACCCTTCTAATCCTTTTAAAATTGACACTCCTTTTGCACATGCGCATGCACAAGATAAAATAATATATTCATCTACTAATGAAGGAAAAAGATCTTCCTCTATTTCAATTGCTTTTAACTCAGAACTTTCAACCTCTATATCATAAGAAACTTCATACCCATGGTCTTTTTGAGTAATTATTTTAATATTAGCGCCCATTAATTTTAAAATTTCGTAAACTTTAAATCTTTCTTTACTTCCTAAAATATTTCTTATTATAACTTTTGAGTTAGGAATAATTAGAGTACCTAAGGTTATGAAAAGCGCTGAAGATGGATCTCCTATTATATCCAATTCACGAGCCTTAATTGTTTCATGGCCTTTTATTCGAACTTGATAAAATTTATTTTCTTCTAAAACTTCAAAAGGGTATTCAAAATACTTTAAAAGAGTTTCTGTATGAGCACGCGACTTGTTTATTTCTACAACTTCACTTATTCCAGAAGTATTTATAGCACCAAATATTAAAGCTGATTTTAATTGTGCAGAACCAGTAGGAAAATGATAATTTACAGGAAATGAAGATTGAGCCCCTTTCATTAATAAGGGTAATAAATAATTATTCATTTCAAAAGTTGCACCAAAAAGGTTTAAAACTTCCGCTAATTTATTCATTGCACGATTTCTAAGACTAGAATCACCTGTTGCAAAAATTTTATAAGGGTATGATGCAAGCATCCCCAAAATTAACCTTGCAGTTGTGCCCGAATTATTGAAATTTAATACATCCTTAGGTTCTTTTAAGCCACCTATCCCCACGCCAGTAACATACGTTATTTCTTTATCGTGCTCAATTTTTACGCCTAAAGTCTTTAAAACTTGTATAGTGGTTTGTATATCAAATGATTGCAGTAAACCTGTAATAGCTGAAGTACCAATGGCGTTAGATGCTATTATCAAGCTTCGATGAGATAGCGATTTGTCACCACACATTCTTATTTCACCATTAAGGCTACCTTTGAATGGGGTGACAAATGCATTAGAATAATTTAATCCAATATTCTTTTCCATAAATCTCTAAGCAAAGATGAATTTTCACCTTTTTTAGATTCTGCACCAACTAATTCTTTGTGTTCTTCACCAACTGCATGAACATAATTATTCTGATTTTGCTGCGTATTGTTATAATTACCTTTATCGTTATTATTTCTTCTTTTAAATTTACGTGAAGATCTATGATGCTTATTTCTGTGCTGCCTTCTATATCCACCTTCTCTATTTACTTTAATAGGCTCTTCTATCATTTCAACATTATCAGGAGAACTTACTATTTCATGCGTTTCAGTCACACCTTCTTGCACTTCATATGAATTAAAACCTGGCTTATTTTCAGGTTGCTTATTATCCTGATTTCTATTATCCCGCTTAAAATTGTTATTACTTTTCTTTGTCCATTTAGAAGCCTTACGGAATTTATTATTAGGTCTGTCTTGCTTATTTTCATCAAATTCAACAGAAAAATTAAAGTCCATATCTTCTTGAGTTATTTCATTGTAATCCGACCCAGGTAATGAAGTAGCCTCAAAATATGATAATGGTGACCTTCTTACTTTATCAATTGAGAATTGCTCTGAATGCATCATATAATCAATATGGAAATTGATTTTACAATGAAAACGTGACTCAATACGTGAAATTTCATTTCGGTAGTTATTTAAAATATATACTATACTATCAGGAGAAGCATAGGTGTTTATTTCTTCATAATCACCATGAGATAATTCAGTTTCAATTGAACGCATAATATTTACTGACATACTTTCAATCGCTCTAACTCTACCTTTACCATTACAATGGTTGCATACAATGGTGTTGGATTCAAGCAAGCTTGGGCGCAAACGTTGACGTGAAATTTCTAATAATCCTAATGGACTAATTCTACTTAAATGAATTTTTGCTCTATCGTACTGTAAAGCATTTCGTAAAGTATTTTCAACTGCTGCTCTATTTTTAGATTCAACCATATCGATGAAATCGACTACTATAAGTCCTGACAAGTCTCTTAATCTCATTTGTTTAGCTATTTCTTCGGCAGCTTCTAAATTAGTTTTAAGGGCTGTTTCTTCTACATTTTTTTCAGAAGTTGATTTACCTGAGTTTATATCTATAGCGACTAATGCTTCTGTATGATTAATAACTAAATAACCTCCAGATGAAAGCGGTACTATTGGTTCATGTAAAGCAGTAATCTGGTCTTCAATGCCAAATCTCATAAGTAGAGGTGTTTTACCTTTATATTGCTTAACTTTATTAACATGATCAGACATTAAAAGTTTCATGAAATCTCTTGCAGTCTTAAAACCTTTTTCACCTTGAACCATTATTTCTTCAACATAGGTATCATAATTATCGCGGATACAACGTTTTATAACATCACCTTCGGCATGAATAAACGCAGGAACTTTAGAAGATAAAATTGTTTCTCTAATATTATTCCAAAGTTTTACCAAATATTCAAAATCACGTTTTATTTCGGCATTTGATCTATCAGCTCCAGCTGTTCTAATAATTACACCGATACCTACAGGCATATTTAAACTTTCAATTAATTCTCTAATTCTTTTTCTATCATCATTATTTGAAATTCTTCGAGAGATTCCACCTTGTCTAACACTATTTGGCATTAATACACAATAACGTCCAGCTAAAGAAATAAAAGTGGTAAGCGAAGCGCCTTTATTTCCTCTTTCCTCTTTAATAACCTGCACTAAAATTACTTGCCCTTTTTTAATTACATCTTGAATTTTAGGCTTTTTAACAATTAATGCTTCTACATTTTCAGGAATTTCTGTTAATAATTCATCTGTTTCTTCACTTAATGGAATAATTTCTTCTTCTGTTATTTCTACTCTTCTTTCTTCTGTACTTGCAGGCTCTCCTATAATATCAAAAATCTCAGGAGCTGGTTGCTCAACTACTAAATTATGAGCCTTAATTTCCGGCACTGACGCAGGAGGCTGATCATCCTCAGGTAAAAGACTTGGAGGAGTTAAAACTTTTGATTCAAGCATTTTCTTTAAGTTATTATCATCAGAAATTGGATCAGATGAACCATCATTTAGTGGTAAATAATAGTCTGGGTGAATTTCGGAAAATGATAAGAATCCGTGTTTATTAGGCATGTATTCAACGAAAGCTGCTTGCAAAGAAGGCTCAACTCTAGTTACTCGAGCAAGGTATATATTACCTTTTAATTGTTGCTTTGTAATAGTATCATAATCATAACCTTCTATATTTTTTCCGCTACATGTTACTACCCTTACCTCTTCTGGATAAGTGGCATCTATAAGTATCTTTCTGCTCATTATTTAATATCTCCCGATTTTTAACTGTATCAAATATATTCTTAATAAATTTCATTATTTTATTTTTGTAATGCGACCTACACATATGCGTAAATATAAAAAAAGGAATAATTTTTCCTAAACATAAAAAAGATTTTAGAGGCATATGGTTCACATTCTGATTTTTGATAGTGTATACCCAAGTTACTTGATGTTTTAAAATAGATATACAAAAATTTGTAATTGCTTGATTTAAAATAGCAATAAAGAAACTGTTTTCAAAAGCATAAAGCGCTATTTTCTTATTTGGAAAATGGAAAGTATAAAAATTCATTTAACTACCTGTAAGCTCTTTGCCTTAAAAACTGTTATAAAAATATCACATATATATATTAGTGAATAACCCTAAATAATCCAGAATATATTCAAATTTTTTTTTACTTATTTTTTTTGTATACTTGTACAAAAATATAAATGCAATTTTTTACTTTAAAATTTGCATTTAATAAAAATTATATTATTTAAATATCCATATATGCAAAATAGCAAATACTTTTTGCATAAATTTTTGTTAAAAAACAGTAATGAATAAAAGAATTTTTAAAACTTTTTACTTTTTAGTTGTAATTTTAGTAGTCAAGCTATCTCATGCCTCTACAATCACTAACATAAGGTGGTCAGATAATAATAAACAAACTAGACTAGTAATTGAAACAAGTGAGCTTCCTCATTATTCAATTGAAGAAAAGATCAAAGAGTTAAACCTTTATCTAGATCAAGGTAAAGTTAAAAATTTAAATTTAAAAAATAATCTTAATAATCATCCTAATAATATTAAAAATATTTATTTAAGTCAAAAAGGTAAAAAAACTGTTATAAATGTTAAATTACGCAACTCGCTTAATTTAAAACATTTTATTTTAGAGAAAAAACATAATTACCCTTTTTACAGAATAGTAATTGATTTTACACCTAATAATTCGCTTTCTTCTAAAAATATAATAAATGACAATTTTAATTCTAAACCTATTCATAAACAAAAAAACATTGAAAAGGTTGAACTTATTAAATTACCTGATTCTAACTCAAACATTATAAAAGAAAATAAAAACCAAGATATAAAGGCTATAAAGAAACCAGTTCATAAACCAGTAATTTTAATTGACCCTGGTCATGGTGGAAAAGATGCCGGTACCGCTGGAATTAATAGCGGCGTACAAGAAAAAAATATTACTCTAAAATATGCATTGGCACTTAAAAAATCTTTAGAAGCTAAGAAAAAATATCAAGTACACGTTACTAGAGGTAAAGATGAGTTTTTAAGTTTATCCAAAAGGGTACATAAAACTAAAACTTTAAATGCTGATTTATTTATATCTATTCATGCTGATTCCCATAAAGATCCCAAATTAAGAGGATTATCAATTTACACACTATCCGATAAAGCCTCAGATAGTGAAGCTGCGACTCTTGCTAAAAATGAAAATGAATATGAGATATTAACAGGAATAGATTTTGACGAAGAAAACGAAGAATTATCTAATTTAATTTTAGATATGATTTATCAAAAAAAGCAAAATCATGCTAAATTATTTGCAGGCATAATTGTAAAAGAGTTGCAAAAACATATAAAACTGCTTAACAATTCACACAGGTTTGCTAACTTCAAAGTTTTAAAAAGTAAACATGTACCTTCTGTCCTAATTGAGTTAGGCTATTTATCTAATCCTGAAGAAGAAAAATTACTAATGAATGAGGTGTATAAGAGGAAAATTATTATTTCACTTGCAAGCGCTATAGACCATTATTTTAACAACCATCAAAGAATTAACTAATATGTATAAACGTATATTTTATCTGATTTCACTAATAATTTTTTTCACGGCTGCATTAGGAATAGCTACTCTTACTTATTTAATTAATTATTATCACCAAGACTTACCAGATTATAGGCAACTTGAAAGCTATAACCCTCCAGCTGTAACTCGAGTATATAGTCATGACGGCAAATTAATTGCTGAATATTTTAAAGAAAATAGAATATTTGTTCCATTAAATATGATGCCAAAAAAATTGATTAATGCTTTTATTGCAGCAGAAGATCAGAATTTTTACTCTCACCCAGGAGTCGATTATACAAGCGTTGTTAGAGCTATTATTCAGAACATGTTAAATGTGGGACAAAATAAATCGTTAGTAGGTGGGTCTACTATTACACAACAGGTAGTTAAAAATTTCTTACTTACAAATGAAAGAACCATGGCTCGTAAAGTTAAAGAAGCTATTTTAGCTTTTCGTATTACACAAGTTTATTCAAAAGATCGAATAATTGAATTATATCTAAATCAAATATATTTGGGAAATGGCGCATATGGTGTAGCTTCAGCGGCTCTTTCTTATTTCAATAAATCATTGGATCAATTAACTGTTGCTGAATGCGCTTTTCTAGCTGGTCTCCCAAAAGCTCCTAGTACATACCATCCACGTAATAATTATGCTCGCGCAAAAGCTAGACGCGATTATGTAATTGATCGTATGTATGAAGAAAATATGATAACAGACGATGAAGCAAAAGATGCGATTAACAGTAAAATTCAAATAGCTTCTAAATCAGATATAATTATAACTCATGCCGATTATTTTGCAGAAGAAGTACGAAGATTTATTGCAGAAAAGTATGGTACTCAAATGCTTTATGAAGGAGGTCTATCTGTAACTACTAGCGTTATACCAGAATTACAGAATTATGCAGAAGCTGCTCTTAAAAAAGGTTTAATAAACTATGATCAAAGAAAAGGATATAGAAAACCTATTGCAAATATTGATATTACGAATCTCGAGAAAGAGCTAAAAATTCTTGAAAAAGATAAACGAATTAATAATTGGCGAATTGGAGCTATAACCAAACTTGAAGATAAAAAAGCTTATGTTACTTTTTCAAATAAACAAATAGCTACAGTTGATTTAGAAGATCATGCTTGGGTAAAAGCTAATATAAAATCTTTTACTGATATTTTAAAAATTGGCGATGCTATTTATATTGAAAAAGTAGAGAATAAAAATCTTCTTCGTCAAATACCAGAAGTTAGCGGCGCTATGATTGCTTTAAATCCAAAAAATGGCAAAGTGCTCGCTATGATTGGTGGATTTGATTATAAATTAAGTGAATTTAATCGTGCTACCCAAGCTTGGAGACAACCTGGTTCTACATTTAAGCCGTTTGTTTATCTTTCTGCTTTAGAAAAAGGATATACTCCAAATATGATTTTAGAAGATGGCCCTATAGAAATTTATCAAGGCCCTGGCCTTCCAATGTGGCGTCCTAAAAACTATAAAGGTGATTTCTTAGGTCCTATAACTCTACGTACAGGGTTAGAAAAATCAAGAAACACTATTACGGCTCGAATCTCACAAATGGTAGGTATGAGTAAAGTAGCTGAAGTAGCTCAAAGATTTGGCATATATGAAAATCCACCAAAGAATTTTGCAACCATTCTTGGTTCTCAAGAAACCACTTTAATTAAGATGATAACTGCTTTTGCCGCTTTTGCAAATTATGGCAAAATGGTAACTCCGAGCCTAATTGATTATATAGAAGATGGCTCAGGTAAAACTATATTTAATAGTTATGATGGAGAATGCATAGGTTGTAATTTAATCGAAGCCAATAAAGATACTATTGACGTCAAACCATTTATTAATAGGAAAGATAAAATAGCAACTGACGAACGTACTGCTTATCAAATGCTTTCAATTTTACAAGGAGTAGTTGAACGTGGCACTGCACAAAGAGCAAAATCATTAAACATACCACTTTTTGGTAAAACAGGAACTACTAATGATAGTAAAGACGTATGGTTTGTTGGCGGTAATAGAGATATAATTGTTGGAACATATATTGGTTACGATACACCAAGGGACTTAGGTCAAAGGGTAACTGGCTCAACTCTTGCATTACCTGTTTTCATTGATTTTATGGAAAATATTGCTAAAGAATATAATGAAACTGAATTCTATGTGCCAGAAGGTATAAGAATTGTAAATATTGACAGTCAAACAGGTCAAATCACACAAGCTGAAGCTGATGGTAGACATGTAATAAAAGAAGTATTTAAAATTGGTACTGAACCAAAAATTACTAATGATTTACTTCAAAATGAAGCTGAAGCTGATGAAAAAGAGAACACTAGCGAAGATTTAGAAGATAACGATGGAGTTTATTAATGGATATTAGTGTAGACAATCTTAAGGAGCAGGTAGAACAAATAATAGAACTGCTCGGGAGGTCACTTTGACCCGACAAAAACAGAAAAACGCTTACAAGAATTAAGTGAAATAGCAAATCTTCCTGATTTATGGAATGATCAGCAAAAAGCTCAAAAAATTCTAAAAGAAAAATCACATTTAGAAGCACGTTTAGAACATTTTTATAATTTTAAAAATACTTATAGTAACTTATTAGAATTAATTGATTTAGCTAAAGATGAAAATGATGATTCTTTGGTTGAGGAAGCTAAAAAAGAATTATTTCAATTATTGGAAAATTTAAAACGGGAAGAAGTTGAATGTTTATTTTCAGGTGAAGTAGATTCTAATAATTGTTTTATGGACATTAATGCTGGCGCTGGCGGAACAGAAAGTCATGACTGGGCAGATATGTTACTTAGAATGTATTTACGCTGGGCAGAAAAACATAAATTTAAAGCTGAAATTGTAGATCTACTTAATGGTGAAGAAGCAGGTATAAAATCTGCTACTATAAAAATTACTGGAATAAATGCATATGGATGGTGTAAGAGCGAAAGCGGGGTTCATAGACTTGTTCGTATTTCTCCCTATAACGCTGCTGGTAAAAGACAAACAAGTTTTGCAAGCGTGTATGTTTACCCTCTAATAGATGATACTATTAATATAGAAATTAATGAAAAAGATTTAAGAATTGATACTTATCGTGCTTCTGGGGCCGGCGGGCAACACGTTAATAAAACCGATAGCGCAGTCAGAATTACTCATTTACCTAGTGGTATTGTAGTCCAGTCTCAAAATGATAGGTCGCAACATAAAAACAAAGCCGAATGTATGTCAGTATTAAAATCACGGCTTTATGAGCTCGAACTTAAGAAAAAAGAAGAACAAGTAAATAGTTTAAGCGCTACGAAAACAGATAATAGTTGGGGTCATCAAATCCGATCTTATGTGCTTCAACCTTATCAAATGGTAAAAGACCTTAGGACTGACTATGAAACAAGTGATACTATTGGAGTCCTTGATGGTAACCTAGACAATTTTATGTCAGCTTACCTAAAGATGAAAGTAGGTAATCATTAAAGTTTTATTGTACGAATAAATGATTAATTTATACTTTATATACAAGTAATAAATTAGAGACTTATTAGATTTTTAAAAGGAGTTAATTGATATGGCTACTACCGCTACTTACCCAATGCAAATTCAATATTTAAACCTTCCTTGTAATTGTGAAAATTTTTTAAAAGATTTTTATTATAAAAAAACAGGTAGTAGCGGATATTTTTCTAATTTTAAAACAACATACGTTGATTTTAATTTTGAAACTATAATGTTTGGTATAGATAAAAACTCAAATATTACTTTTAAAAAGGGATTAGTAAAAGCTGATTATATTTTTATTAATAAGGAATGTGGCTTTAATCCTGGTAAAGCAAAATTTTCTGGTGAAGTATATTTAATAGATAATGAAGATTTCAATAATATATATAAAACATGGACAAATAGTGGCATGCTAAAATATATGCAAAAACATCATCTTAAAGGCATACATTATGAAGAGGAACCATACGATTCTCATTATAAAGAATTAATTGAATTAAATACAGAAGCTGATTATCTTTCTTAATAAGTATTAATTTAGTTTTAAAAACACAGAAGTAAGCATAAAAAAATTAAATTTAATTATAATAATTAAAAAATGTTATTTGTATGTCAGAGAATCCATTCTTCAAAAATAAAAATGTGTTTATTACAGGTGCCAGTAGTGGTATAGGAAAAGCAGCGGCTCTGCTTCTTGCAAAAAAAGGAGCTAATATTGCTTTTACTTATAACTCTCGTCAAGAAGAGGCTTTAACTATAAAAAAAGAAATTGAAAATTTCGGAGTAAAAGCTTTTAAATTTAATTCAGATTTTTCTAATATAACTGATGCTAATATAAAAAAGTTATTTAATAATGTAGTAGATAGCTTAGGAAACGTGCATATTCTAATAAATAATGCCGGTACAGTAATAAGAAGCTCTTCAAAAGATGTAAGTTTAGAGCTTATTGAAAAACAAATGAGAATTAATACCTATGTCCCAATATTACTTGCAAAAGAGTTTATAAATTTTAAATTAAATAAAAATTTATTAGAAGATTTTAGGCCTAAAATAATAAGTATTTCCTCAATGTGTTCTTTTATATATATGAAATATGCTGCTCTCTATGCCGCAAGTAAAACAGCTTTAACTCAATATATGAAACATTTGGCTATAGAATATGCAGAGCATTTTGATATCTCTATAATTTCTCCAGGATTGACTGCCACCGGCTTAAATCAAAAGCAAAGAGAAGAATACCCTGAAATTTGGAAAAATAGAGAAAATCTTGTACCTAGTAAGAATGCTTATACCCCCGAAGATATTGCTGAAGGAATATTATATATGTTAAAAAGTAAAGGAGTTCAGGGGGCTGATTGGGTTATTGGAAGTGGTGCGCAACATTTAGACAATAGATTTAATTACTTTGATTACATTAATAAATAAAAACTCTGTTAATCAAATTATTAAATAATAATTAGAATGCCCTAAAGCATTCGTGTTTAACATTCTTTTCTCTTTAATATTTATATTAAAATCTTTATAACCTATTGTTTTTTAGAGTTAACAGATGCTTTACAATTCTTAATATTTATGGTATTATTAATAAATAATTAAGAAAGGTAATAAAGTTAAACAAATGTCTCATAGTAACACTGAAGATTTTCAACTTCTAACACTACCTAAGCTCAAATATACTGAAGCTGGTAAACGTTATTATCGAGTCTATAAAACTTTAAAAGAATTTATTGATGTTGAAGCTACTACTGCTTACGAAGCCATTGTTAAAAGTGAAGTGACTAAGCCAGTGCTAGTTCAACAAATAATCCATAGATTAGGTGATTTTATAAATAACCCTGCTTTTTTAGTTAAATGGGAAGCTGAAATTAAAAAAGAGGAAAATATCAATAATACTGATATTTCTAAAGAGCCTGAAACAAAACTCGAGGCTTAATAAACTTATTAATATATTTCTTAAATTCATAGACTTATAAGAGTACTTTTGCTATTTTTTTGTGAAAAGCAAAGGTTAGTTATGAAAAACAAATTACAAAAGATATTCCAAATTTTTGCTGCTAATAATCCCCATCCCAAAACCGAACTTAAATATAACAATGAATATCAATTACTTGTTGCTGTTATTCTTTCTGCACAAGCAACAGATGTAGGCGTTAATAAGGCAACTGATAAATTTTTTGACCAAATTTTAACTCCTAAGCAAATGTTAGGATTAGGAGAAAATAATTTAATTGAATATATTAAATCAATTAATTTTTATAAAAATAAAGCGCGCAACGTAATTAAAATGACTGAAGTTTTAATTAACGAATATAATTCAATTGTTCCTCATAAATTTGATCAATTAATTTTACTGCCAGGCGTAGGAAGAAAAACTGCAAATGTAATTTTAAACTGCCTTTTTGGTCATGACACTATAGCAGTTGATACTCATGTTTTTAGAGTAAGTAAAAGAATTGGGTTAGCAAGGGGTACTACTCCTGAAGAAGTGGAAAATGAACTTATAAAAATTGTGCCAAAAAAATATCGCCAACATGCTCATCATTGGTTAATATTACATGGCAGATATATATGCAAAGCTAGAAAGCCGAATTGCGATATATGTTTAATTAGGGAATATTGTAATTATTATCAAAATGAAAAAACTAACTGAAAATAAAATATTTTTTGTCACCACCTTAATAGGGATTATTTTTCTTTATTTTCCTATAATGATAATGATAGCATATTCATTTAATGCTTCTAAACTAATGACCTCGTGGAGTGGCTTTTCTATTAAATGGTATCAAGAATTACTACATGATAAGGAAATTATACATGCACTTTTAACTAGTCTGAAAATTTCTATATTTGCAGCAACTGTTTCGAGCATTTTAGGTTTAATAATAGCTTTATTTCTATCAAGTAATAAAAATTCTAATTGGAAAAAACGAATAGTAGAGGGTGTTATAAATATACAATTTACTGTACCGGAAGTTATTATTGGATTATCTCTTCTTTTATTATTCGTCTCTCTTGAAAGAACTACTGGATTGTTTGGTGGAAGAAACTGGTTTACAGTTGTTATCGCACACACTACGCTTGCTATATCATACGTAACAATTTTAATTAAAGCAAAAATTGATAATTTAAATACTTCAGTATTTGAAGCTGCTAGCGATTTAGGGGCCAAACCTTTTTGCGTTTTTAGAAAAATTACCTTACCTCTTATTAGACCTGCATTGATTAATGGATGGCTACTGGCCTTTATCTTATCAATGGATGATTTAGTTATTGCAAGCTTTACAAGCGGGCCTGGCTCCACTACCTTACCTATGCTTATTCATTCTCGTATAAGGCTTGGACTTAGCCCAGAAATAAATGCCTTAGCAAGCGTTTTAATAATAATAATTATGTTTATAGGAATATTTTCTAATTTTATTACTATAAAAAATAAAAATAATAATAGAAAATAGCTTTCATTCTTATTTTAATATCTTAAATATTTTTATGTGCCTGACTTTAATGGATCTGAACCAAATTCATTATCTCCTTCATCGCCTTTTTTAATTGACCATATAAATAAAATTATCCACCCAATTATCGGAAATAATGCCAGTAATAACCACTTACCAGATTTATTTATATCATGTAATCTTCGTACTGACACTGATACTGTGGGGGTAATAAATATAATTAGAAAGAGTAAACTTATAATAAGTGTAGGAGAATAACCAAAAACTACTTCTTCAATTATATATAAAATAATGTCGCTTAAAATAATAAATAAAGCCCAATACCAATATTCTGATCTACTAGCTCTGCCTTTAAATTCAGTATATTTTTTTAGGCATATAGTAATCATTTTAAGCATGTCATAAATTAAGTCCATATTCTCTCCAAATAATTATATTATTAAAATTATAATTTTTTATTGAAGTTGTAAATGATAATTACCTTGCATCTGCATTTCCAAATATACCTTGCTAAGATAAATTTAATCTGATACTTAAATAAATTCATATATTTCAACTGTCGTTTAATAGGTAGCTTTATGTCAATGGATCATAAATTTGACTTTGATGGAATTGATGGTTTATCTTTTGAAGAAGCTTTAACAAAATTGGAAGCTATTGTTAAAAATCTTGAAAATGGTAAAAATTCTTTAGATTATTTAATTAAAAGCTATGAATATGCCAACGAGCTTAAAAGACATTGTGATACAAAATTAAAAGAAGCTAAATTAAAAATTGAACTTGTATCTAAAAATCAAGAAAATGAAGAAATAAGTGAGAAAATTGAAATAAATTAATTTCTCTCATAAGTAGTTTTTGAAATAAAATTTTTATAAGGTCCTTTCACATCATAAGTAATTGTAAATTTATTTTTATTTTCACGATAAAATTCATAATATACTTTATATAAATCGCGTATACAAAGATGGATGTCTTCTGCGATGAGTATGCTATTATTTTGTTTTAAACAAATTTTATGAAATAATTTTCCCTTTTCAAAATTTGTAACTACAAAGTAACTTAAAATTTCATTTACTTTATTTTCATATATATATTCACGCATAAAATTTAACTCTTTACCTTCATTAAACCACTTACCTTCTTCTTTATATAATAATTGATTTAAGGAAATTTCTTTAAAACTTGCTTTTCCGTATATTTTTTCATAATTTGTTATTTCTCTGATAAATTTCCAATCACCTTTTAAAAGATTCCAAATATAATTTTCTTCCATAAAATTTTCTATCGATCTTTAAATAACGAATTAATTCATAAGCATGTTAAATATTTTCTATTATAATATTTGCGCGAAGTTTATCATAGGACTTACCTATGACCAACAAAAAAGGGGCATGAGGTATAAGAACTAGCGATGATAAATGAATCGCTATCATTGGTGCAGGGTCAGCAGGTTTAGTAATAGCTAAGGCATTATTTGGATCAAAGTCTTATCCCTGGTTTTTGAAAAATTAGATAAAATTGGTAGAAAATGGAGTAATTCCAAAGGTCGTATTTGGGACACCATAAAAACTAATGTATGCAAATATACCTGTATACTTGCAATAATATGCGCAAAAATTTGGATTAGATAAATATGTATATATACAAATCTCAATTTGTAACTATTTGCTTAAAGACGCTTAATAACCCTTTTATATCTATAAAATGGTTTAAAAAATTTTAAAGTCGAAGCATTACATAGCTCCAATTATAAATTATCTAATCAATTTAAAAATAAAAATGTGCTTACAATTGGGAAGTTTATATTTAATTTTTTAGACTTCGGATAGCTCTCTTACATATATAATTAGTATATTTATTATTATCAAGTTGCCAGAGATGTACAAGATTTAATACCCATTCCGGTTGAGTTTTTGATGCATCATTAAGCCAGTTCCCTACAGAATTTTGAACATACCGCGATGAATCGGCTTTAAGAAGTTCTAAAACAGGTAAACCTATGCTAGGATTTTGTTTTAAAATCTCTATATGCTTACACCATACACCTCTTGGCCTAGTAACTTAAGAAGCAAATCTTCTTATATTTTCATCAGAATTTTTACTCCAGGTTTTTAAAATTTCTATTGCTTCTATTAAATTCGAGCTTACTTTTTCCCTTACCCCAAGCCATGCCCATTCCCTTACACCGAAATGTTTATCTCTGGCTAATGGTTCTATTAATTCTAAAGTTTCTTTAATATTCAAATTTGGGATCAAAGCAATAATGTAAGCAACTATTCCTCTTCCTGTGTCAGATTTATGAGTAAGTAATTGTTCAATTATATCTTTTTGAAATTGCTCGTATAAAATTTGAGCTGCTAATTTCATTTTAGTAGTTATTCCAAGTTTTGAGGCTTTAAACACTTCTAAATTTTTTATATTAATATTCGGCACTACATATTTTAAAAATTCTGCAAAATCAATAGCTAAAGTTTCTTCTAAATTTCTTGCTTCTATCTCCCCTTTATTTAATTGTAAAATAAGTTCAGAGGTTAATTTACTTTGTTTTTTCATATTTTCTAACTTAACTAAATTATTATTAATTAACCTTTTAGCTTAAAATTTATATGAATACACTATTTAATAATTTTAAATTATATTTCAATATTTTAAAATTGCAATTTTATTAATTTTAGATTAAAGCATATTTTTATTTTTACTTTTAATTAATATTATGTTAATTTTACTCCTTAAATCTTATTAGAGGATAAAATGTCATTATCTAAGCAATTAAACGAAAATAGTAGCCTCTTAAATGAAGATACTCAGGATTATTTAAGTGAGTTGCCTTCAGAAATTTTAGCTAAAATATTGGGCTATTTACCTTTTTCTTCAAATACTTTTCAAACTTCAAAATTGTTGAATGAAATTGGGAAATATTTAATTCGTGTAGAAGAAGCGTATATTAAAAATAACCCATATACTCCCTCAATATCCTTAAAAATTCTACAAAAGATTTATTCTGAAGCTATAACAGAAAACAATATAAATTTAATTCAGGATCTTATAACTAAAGGTTATCCTATGAACCACAGTGTAATGAGGTTTATTGAAAAAAAATATTATAATAAATATATAGCAAAACAAGATTTAAAATCGATAAGAAATTATATTTTAAACGGAAGTGCAGTAACTGATTTAGTTATAGATTTCATTAATTCTCACCCTAGATCTAAATCTATAGATCAAGCAATTACTGCAGCCTATAGAGGGGATATAAAAAAACTAAATGAAATTTTAACTGCCCCTGATTCTTTTAGTAATGAAATACTTAATAAGCTTCGCAATTTCCAAGGTAAATGTAATCATAACAGACCTTTTACAGTGGTAGCAATTCAGTTACAATTATTAGAGCTTTTAAATAAAACAGAGTTAACTTTAGAAGATCTAGAGAAATTAGAATCTTTAATTAGTGAAAAGGGAGCTATCGTTGAACTTGATTCCTATAAAAATGTTTCACAAGATATAAAAAACGCTTTAGATGTTTATATAAATTTAAATACACAATTATGTCAAAATCTTAATCAAAATGAAGATTTAGTACGAGACTTATTGAGACAAGGTGCTAATCCAAATTCTAAAATGCCAAATGGGGAACCTTGCTTACATTTTGCAATTAATCATGGTTTAAATAAAATTGTTCATATTTTACTTAAACATGGTGCTAATCCAAATGTGGAAGATATTTTTGGCCTTAACACTTTTCCTTTGTATCTTGCAGTCCAAAATAATAATTTAGAAGCATTCAAACTATTATTAAACCATGGAGCGTGTACGAGTAGTTGTATTGGGGGTATAGAAATTTTCAATGAAATCAGTTCCAACACAATGCGTGAATATATGAGATACTTTGTAAAAGAAATTAACATTAGTAATTTATCACCAGAATTACTTAACACCTACTTGATCTCATTAATTAAAAATGATGACGTTAAAACTTTCGAAATTTTAATGGAAAACGGTATTGATCTCAATTATCAAAATTTAAGTGGTGACACAATATTACATCATGCTGCTGAAAATGGAAAAGAAGCTATTGTAAGGAAATTACTCGAAGATCCTAATATTATAGCTGATTTAAAAAATAAAAAGGGTCAAACTCCGTATGATGTAGCAAAAAATGATAAAATAAGAAATCTATTACCAGGGTTAATAACTACAGAACGTAAAATAATAAAAAAAGCAGCTGAAAATATTGTAGATTTTACCAATTCAACATTTAACTCAGCTCTTATATCTGTACGTTCATACTTATATTCAATGTTAAGCTTTCCTATTCCTAATAATGTTGCCAGTAATAGTTTACCAACATCTAATGTAAATATTATTGAAAATACAGAATCTAATAATAGGTTAGATTACGAAGAAAAATCTAAAAATGAAAAGTGTAAAGAAAAGTAGTATAAGTTTAAAGGAGAGGTTTAAACCTCTCCTTTAAAAGTTAGTGCGTAATATAATCTTCCAAATCATCACCGCTTCGTGGTTTTTTAGGAGCAAGTTCAGCAAGAAGCTCTGGATGATCAGAAGCAATAGGTACAAGTTCTTTAATTAATGCATGTTCAAAAACTTTCTCTACCCTTTCTACAGGAATGATCTCCAGAGTATTTTTAACATTCTCAGGAATTTCTGCTAAATCTTTTCTATTTTCTTCAGGTATTAAAACTGTTTTTATTCCACTTCTTTGAGCTGCTAATAATTTTTCTTTTAACCCGCCAATTGCAAGTACTCTACCACTCAAAGTAATTTCCCCCGTCATTGCTATATCATGCCTTACTGGAATATTAGTTAATACTGAGACTATTGTTGTACAAATTGCAACACCTGCCGAAGGGCCATCTTTTGGGGTTGCACCTTCAGGTACATGAATATGTAAATCTTTGTTTTTAATAATTGAAGGGAGTATTCCAAAATCTAAACTTCTAGATTTTACAAAACTTAAGGCAGCTTGCGCGGATTCTTGCATAACCTCACCTAATTTACCTGTTACTTTAACCGCTCCTTTTCCTGGGAACGTCACTGCTTCTATATATAGCAATTCTCCTCCTACTTCCGTATAAGCAAGACCATTAGTAACAGCTATTTTATCTGCTTTAGTAACTTCAGTTTGTAAGAAACGTTTTACACCAGAATATTTTTCTAAATTTTCAGATGTAATGGTAATATTTTTTACGTCTTTATTCATTAAAATTTCTTTTAATGATTTACGTGTAATTTTTGCAAGTTCCCTTTCCAGATTTCTTACACCTGCTTCTCGTGTATAACTTCTAATTAACTCAACTATTGCTTCACGCTTAATTTTCCATTCACCTGATTTAATACCATGTTCTTTGGAAACTTTAGAAATTAAATGCCTTTCAGCAATCTCTACTTTTTCTTCTTCAGTATAACCTGAAAGTCTTATCATTTCCATTCTATCAAGTAACGGGCGAGGCATATTAGTTGAATTAGCTGTTGCAATAAACATTACATTTGATAAATCAAATTCAAGCTCAACGTAATGATCAACAAAGGTTGAGTTTTGCGCAGGATCTAAAACTTCTAATAATGCAGAAGTTGGATCTCCTCTAAAATCCATACCGATTTTATCAATTTCATCTAGCAAAATAACTGGATTAGAAGATTTACTTTTCTTAAGAGCATTAATAATTTTGCCAGGCATAGCACCTATATATGTTTTCCTATGACCTCTAATTTCTGCTTCATCACGTACGCCACCTAGTGAGATTCTTGCAAAATTTCTACCAGTTGCTTCAGCAATTGATTTAGCTAAAGAGGTTTTACCAACACCAGGAGGACCAACTAAACATATAATCGGGCTTTTAAGTTTATCAGTTCTTTTTTGAACAGCTAAATATTCAATTATGCGCTCTTTAACTTTTTCTAAACCATAATGGTCACGTTCTAAGATTTTTTGGGCTTTATCTAATTCAAGTTTTGATTTAGTAAGCTTATTCCATGGCAAAGCAAGAACAGTATCAAGATAATTACGTATTACTGATGCCTCAGCAGACATCATATTCATCATTTTTAGTTTTTTAAGCTCATTTTCTAATTTTTCTTTTGCTTCCCTTGGAAGTTTTGTTTTTCTTATTTGAGCTTCAAGAATTTTAACTTCATTTTTATCATCACCGTCACCCAATTCATTTTGGATAGCCTTCAATTGTTCATTGAGATAATATTCCTTCTGAGTTTTTTCCATTTGTTTCTTAACGCGAGACTTAATTTTTTGTTCAGCGTCAATTAAATTTATTTCTCTGCTCAAATATTTAAGAATTTCTTCTAATCTTTGTTTAATAAATGGAATTTCTAATAATCTTTGTTTTTCATCAATCGAAATAGGTAAGTTATAAGCAACTAGGTTTGAAAGTTTTAATGCATCGGTATTTGAAGAGACAATAGCTTGTAGGTCAGGATTAACTTTACGACTATGTTTAGAATAATATTCAAAATCATTTTTAATTGAACGACTTAATGCTAACATTTCAATATCATTTTCGTCAGCATAATCATCTATTATTTCTGCTTCACAAAGAAGATAATTATCAGAGTTAATATATTTTTTTACTTTAACTCTATTCTCTGCTTCTACTAAAATTTTAAGCGTGCCATCGGTCAATTTTAATATTTGAAGAATATTGCCTATAATTCCATAATTATATAAATCAAAATTAGTAGGATCTTCAATACTTGGATCCTTTTGAGCTACAAGTATAATTTTATTAGCTGAGCTATTAATTGCATAATCGATAGCTTGAAGAGATTTTTCTCTACCCACATAGAGAGTTACGATAATTTTTGGGAAAATTACTATATCTCTAAGTGGTAAGACAGCATAAGGTTTAACATTTTGTTGTTCTTCTATAGTTTCCATAAGCTACCTAAAATAATGATTAAAGAAAGCTCTTAAGAAGACTTAGGGGCCGATTTTGTAGTTCCCTTTTTCTTAACAGTTTCTGCACTACCGCTATTTACTAATATAGGTGTAGAATTCTGATTAACAACTGCTGAAGTAATAATTATTTTTTGTATGTCCTTAGAATTAGGAACCTCAAACATTACATCCATCAAGATTTCTTCCATAATAGCTCGAAGCCCTCTTGCACCGGTTTTACGTTGAATAGCTTTTTTAGCTATTGCGTCTAGTGCCTCTGGCTCAAAATCTATTTCTACATTATCCATCTCAAATAGTTTTTGATATTGCTTAATAATTGCATTTTTTGGTTTAGTTAAAATGTCAATTAAACTTGCTTCATCAAGATCATGTAATGTAGCAATTACTGGAAGCCTTCCTACGAACTCAGGGATCAAGCCATATTTTACTAAATCACCCGGTTCAATTTTAGGTAATATTTCTCTAGTTCTTGGAGTCTCTTTAGATTTAACAATAGCATTAAATCCTATTGATCCTTTATTTAATCTATCAGAAATAATTTTTTCAATACCTTCAAATGCTCCACCGCATATAAAAAGAATATTAGTTGTATCAACTTGTAAAAATTCTTGTTGCGGATGTTTTCTGCCACCTTGTGGTGGTACAGCAGCAATTGTACCTTCAACAATTTTTAATAGTGCTTGTTGTACACCTTCACCTGATACATCACGAGTTATTGAAGGGTTATCTGACTTACGCGATATTTTATCTACTTCATCAATATAAACAATCCCTTTCTGAGCTCTTTCGACATTATAGTCTGCATTTTGCAATAATCTAAGGATAATATTCTCAACGTCTTCACCTACATAACCTGCTTCTGTTAAGGAAGTAGCATCTGCAACAGCAAATGGTACATTTAAAAACCTTGCAAGTGTTTGTGCAAGTAAAGTTTTACCGCTACCTGTTGGTCCAATTAAAAGAATATTAGATTTAGCTATTTCAACTTCAGAGTTACCCTTTTCAAGGTTAAGTAATCTTTTATAATGATTATAAACAGCTACCGCTAATGTTCTTTTAGCCTGTTCTTGTCCTATAACGTAATTATTTAATTCGTCATAAATCTCTTTTGGTCGTGGTAAAGAATCTACCTTTTTTACTGGCGAAACTTTATTTTCATCCTTAATAATATCTGCACAAAGGTCAACGCATTCATCACAAATAAAAACTGTTGGACCTGCTATAAGCTTTTTAACTTCATGCTGACTTTTACCACAGAATGAACAATAGAGGGTTCCCTTCCCTTCTTTGTCATCTGATCTCGCCATATAGATGCCCCTTAATGTATTTAAAAAAATTCAATAATTATATTATATATTCTATTTATATATATTAAGCCGGATTTGATATTTCAAGTGGTCTTTTATCTACAACTTTATCAATTAAACCAAATTCTAAAGCTTTTTCTGCCGACATGAAATTATCACGCTCCATATTCTGCTCAATTGTTTTTAAGTTTTGACCAGTATGCTTAACATAAATATTATTTAATCTATATTTAAGATCTAAAATTTCTTTAGCATGAATTTCTATATCTGTTGCCTGTCCTCTAAATCCACCTGACGGTTGGTGAATCATGATTCTTGAATTTGGTAAAGAGAACCTCATTCCTGGCTCGCCTGCAGTTAGCAATAATGAGCCCATTGAACAAGCTTGACCAATACAAAGAGTTGAAACTTTAGGTTTGATATATTGCATAGTATCATAAATTGACAAACCTGAAGTTACTACTCCTCCTGGAGAATTTATATACATCCAAATATCTTTATCTGGGTTTTCAGCTTCAAGGAATAACAATTGAGCTACTATTAAGCTTGCCATAGTATCATGTACAGGACCAACTAAAAATATAATCCTTTCTTTTAAGAGACGTGAAAAGATATCATATGAACGCTCACCTCTGTGAGTTTGCTCAACAACAATTGGTACTAAATCCATATATTCTTCAAAACGATTAATGATATCTGTCATACACTTTCCCTTTTATATGTTCTAATAACATACTATCATGCAAAAATTTTATATTCTATAAAATTTTAAAGTTTTACCAAAAATTCATCCATACTAATTGGCATTTCATTAATTTGAACTTGTTTCATAACATAATCAACTACTTTATCTTCAAGAAGTGAGTTTTTAATTTCATTAACAAGATATTGGTTTTTACTGTATAGATCTATTATTTGCATTTCCATACCTGGGTATTTTCTTGCTTGGTCAAATATCCCATTTCTTACATCTTGCTGACTAACATTAATATGATTATCATCTGCAATCTTAATGAATAGCAAGCTTAACAAAACCCTTCTACGAGCAAGCTTATTAAGCTCTTCTTCACTTTCATCAACTTTCATAGACTTAATATTTTGTAGTTCTTGTTCTAAAAGTGTTGGAGGAACATCTTGATCTAACTTATTCATTAGTTTATCAAATAAATCTTTCTTACTAAAATTATAAGAGGAAGATTTTAAATCATTTTCTTTAGCAAGTTTAATTTTACTTTTAAATTCTTCTAGGTCTTTTGCATTTAAACCTACTTTTTTAGGAAATTCATCATTAAGTTCTGGAAGATCGCCAGGCACTTTTATTTCATTAATTGTAACATCAAATTCAGCTGGTTTTCCTGCCAAATCTTTAGCATGATATCCTTCTGGAAAAGTAACTTTTACAGTTTTGGTATCACCTTTTTTTAACCCAATTAATTGACTTTCAAAACCTTCAATAAAAGATTTTGAGCCAATTTCAAGTTCATGATTTGATCCCTTTCCACCTTCGAATTCTACTCCATCAATTTTACCCACAAAATCAATAACAGCAATTTCACCTTCTTTTAATTTATGAGATTTGCTTTCAACTGGAATAAATTCTCTATGATTTTTTCTAATATCATTAATAATATTTTCTAATTCTTTATCCGAAACTTCTACTTTATATCTATCAATACTGATTTTTGAGAAATCAATATTTTCAAACTCTGGGAAAATTTCAATATGCGCTTTAAAATTTAAATCTTTACCTTTTATAAAGTTTTCAAAATCTAATTTCGGTTGTAAGGCAGGTTTAATTTTTCTATCTTTACAAATATCATCGATAGTTTTTGCTACTAATTTTTCTACCACATTAGAAATGACTTCATGTTCATATTTTGTACGTAAAATTTTAAGTGGAGCTTTACCTTTTCTAAATCCTGGAATAGAAACTGTAGGCTGAAGCTTATTTAATTCATCAGCAATTCCATCTTCTATATTTGTATATGGAATGGTAACATCAAATTCTCTGATTAAACCTTTGTTTTGAGTTTCTGTAACTTGCATGCAATCCTCTCTTTATATGAGCTTTATAATTTTTAGCTTATAAAACTTAAAGTTATATGGTGCGGATGAAGGGACTTGAACCCCCACAACTTTCGTTACAAGAACCTAAATCTTGCGCGTCTACCAGTTTCGCCACATCCGCGTAATTTTAATAATTTGGATATTAATAGCAAGGATTTAAGGACACTACAAGAAAAAACATGAGTAATATTTAAATTTTATTAATTCAAATATTTCTTAAATTTTTTTTATGAACACTTCGTTAAATGCTCTTTATGGAAGTTTTAGCTATCTTTTGTATAACTATTATTAATTATAATAAGCCTAGTTTTCTATCTTTGTTGTGGCGTTAAATTATCTAATACGCTCTTTAGCTTTCCTTGTTCAGTAGAAGAATTCATGTAATTCCAATCTTTTACTTCTTTTAGTTGACCACGCGCTGCATATTTTTTTACTTTTCTTTCAATTTCAGTTCTAATGAATTTTGCTTTTCTGTCGAATGGTGAAGATTGAAACTCTAATTCCACATTACTACTTAATAAATTTTTATGAGGATCTTTAAGGAGATTTCGCCCTTTTTTAATTAAAGCCTGAATGTCTTTATTTTGCTCAATAGGTTTATATCCTTTAAAAGAAGTGTATAACGCTCTAAAGGGCAAAACTGTAAAATAGCTTAAAGGAGTAGAAACAATTTGCATTGCCCCTTTAACTATACTTAAACCACCTTCAATTGCCCAAGCTTTTAATATGTTAATATTTAAAGGTTTATACTCTATTCCTACCCTTACCCATTTTTCATTTTTATCAGAAGTAAAAAATTGCTTCTCATTCAATACATACGTAGGTAATATTAGTAAAAGTTCTCCAATACCACGTATAATATTTCCTAAACCATATAATGGCTTCATTACTTCATATTTAACATATTTAGATGATTTAAATCTAAAACGCTCACCATTTAAAAAGTTTTGCAATCCTCTTTTTAAATCCTTTAAAGGTTGAAAAGAACCTTTAATCATTTCTTTATCATCTTGTGGATAAAATTCTTCATTATAACGCCTTCTGTTATATAACGCTTTAATTAAAGAAGTTCGTTGAGTCGAATTTTCTAGTCCCTTTGAATGGTTAGCATAATGACTGATAAAGTCTATTGTGCCATAGTTTGCATTTTCTGGCTCAATACGCTTTTCTAATTTAAAAAACCAACTAATTGTACTAGCTAAAAATTCAAAAACGCTATAGTAGCCTGTATTAATTTTCTTTTTTTGGTAATCAGTTGATTTAATCATTTTTAAACCTATCTAATATTTTTACATAATATAGCATAAAACTTACTAAAAAAATATCTTAATTAACATTTATTTAACAATTTTTAAATATATAATAAAAAAAGCCCTTAAGAACAAATACTTAAGGGCTTTTTAAAATTTAATATGTAAACTTGTACTAATTAGCTTGAGTAGTACTCAATTACTAAATGTGGTTCCATTTTAATTGGATATGGAATGTCAGTTAATTTTGGAATAAATACATATTTCCCATGGAGAGCTTTAGGATCCACTTCTAAATATGAAGGTACATCACGTTCCATTTTTTGTATTGCTTCAAGAACATGCACGTTTTCACGATATGATTCAAGAACTTCAATAACATCACCTGGTTTAATTAAATAACTTGGTATATTCACCACTTTACCATTAACTTTAATATGTTTATGAGAAACCATCTGACGAGCAGCAAAAATTGTTGCAGCAAAGTTTAAACGATAAACTACTGTATCTAATCTTCTTTCGAGAAGACCAACTAAGTTATCTGAGTTGTTGCCTCTTAATCTTACAGCTTCCTTATAATAAGCTTCAAATTGCTTTTCAGTAATTCTTCCATAGTAACCTTTAAGCAATTGTTTAGCTTTTAACTGAACACCATGATCAGAAAGCTTTGTTGATGAATTCGGACCGTGTTGGCCTGGCTTATAGTTTTTTCTTAAAACTGGGCTTTTTGCAGAACCCCAAAGGTTTTGACCATAACGACGGCTAATTTTGTGTTTTGATTGTAATATCTTTGTCACTGAATTAAACCACTAATAAATAGAGTTGATAATAAATAATGCCCTATATTTACCTAAATGTGATAGGAATGTCAATAATAAATTATTTATATTGATTTTAGCCGTTAATTATCCTTTGATAGTGTCCTTATTATACCCCTAAGGGTTCTAACTTCCTGTTTTGAAAAGATATTTCTATTAAACATGTTCCTAATATTTATCATCATTCGTGGCTTTTTGCTGGGTTCCTGGAAAAAATTCTTTCTTGTTAATTCATCTTCAAGATGCTGAAGCATTTCACTAACTTCAGTTTGAGTGGCTATCTCCCCATCAATTTCATGTTTTAACTTGTAAGTATCAATATTTATTTGACTAATTTCGTAGCATATAACTGCTACAGCTTGCGCTAGATTCATAGATTTACACTTTTCTTTAGTATCAATCGTTAAAACCGCAGAACATAAACTTAATTCTTCGTTATTTAACCCCACTCTTTCGCAACCAAAAATTATTACCACTTTTTTAAAACCTAATAATTTATTTAAATACCTTGGCGTATATATTGGTTTAGAAAAATCACTTAAATCTCTACCCATAGTGCCAATTACATAATCAGCATCGCTAATAGCTTCTTTAAGATCAGTGTATATTTTAGCATTTTCAATAATATAACTTCCGCAAGTTGCCATGTAACTAGCTGTTTCATTTGGCCAACCGTCACGTGGGTTTACAATTCTCAACTCTTCTATACCAAAATTAGCCATTACTCTTGCAGCAGCACCTATATTTTCACCCATCTGCGGCTTATCTAATACAATTATAAATTCCATTATTTTTTCTTAGATAAGGTTACATCAGGCTCTCTAATGTATAGAGGCACACATGGATAAGGTTTTAAAACTTTTTTACCAATTAAAAGCAAGGCTTTAGCTACGTCTTCTGCAGTAGTCACTTTATTGTTCAAATTATCATATTGTCCTTTAACTAATAAAGATCCACTTCCACAGAGAAATACATTTTCATTGTTTATATAATCTGCAAACTCTTCTATTTTAAGCATTTCTGGTTCTTTTATAGATTTTAATTCATTAGAATATAATTCTGTATAAATGTATCCTCTTGAGGCATCAAGTATAACTGCAACCGGTTTTATAGTATTCTTATCTAAACTTCCTGCCAGCGCAGCTTGAAGATTTGTTATCCCAATAAGGGGAATATTTTTAGCAATATTCACTCCAACACAACCTGCAACACCAATTCTTATGCCTGTAAAACTACCAGGGCCTACCGCAACACCTATAGCTTCTATATTATCGTAAGTTAGCTTATTGCTTTCTAAAATTGTATTTAACAAAGTAAATAACATCTTTGATTGCTGTGAAGGCGTTTCATCAATTATAAAATCTATAATTTCATTACCATGAATCAAAGCAACTGAACATGAACTATTGGCAGTTTCTACTGCTAATCTATACATTTAATTATCCATTGTTAATTTTGGATGTATATTGCCTGAAAAATTTAATTTGTAAATAATTCTTCTACGAAAATACGTTGATAAAATTCTGCTACTAAACCTTTTTCATCTGGTAGTAATTTATTTGTATAAGTATATATAAGAGCTTTTTTTATACTACCGAATATTAAAATATTCTCAGCCCAGTTAATCAAAGTTCTAGGAGTTAGTACAGTAGTTATCTCTCCTCCTGCAAAACCTTTTCTAACTAAGTTTGCAATATTTATCATATTTCTTACATTATTTAGACCGATTAAACTTTCTAATTCAGGCACTTTACTTGTAACTATTTTTTCTTCTACTTCAGGAGAAATATAGTCAAGGCTTACTACAATATGCCATCTATCAATTTGAGCTTGGTTAAGTTGATTGGTACCTGCATAAATGCCAATAAAATCTCCTGAACCTAGTGTATTAGCAGTTGCAAATATACGAAAATTTGGATGAGGTTCAATTACTTGATTTTCATCAATTAAAACTAATTTGCCCTCGTTTTCTAAAAGTCTTTGTAAGATAAATAAAAATTCTGGTCTTGCAGCATCATATTCATCTAGTACTAATGCTATACCATTTTTCACAGCCCAAGGAAGGATTCCTTCTTTAAATTCTGTAATTTGTTTATTATCTTTTATAATGATATAATCTCTACCAATAAAATCGGTACGTGTTAGATTACCGTCTAAATTTACTCTAATACAAGGCCAATTAAGTCTTGCAGCTACCTGTTCAATATGAGTTGACTTACCAGTACCATGTAAACCTTGAATTAAAACATTTTTTTTGTAGGAAAAACCAGCTAAAATTGCCAGAGTTGTTTCTTCATTAAAAACATACGTCGGATCTATTTTAGGTATATATGAGTTATCATCTTTTAAAATAGCAACTTCAATATTAGTTTCTAAATTAAATAACTCTTTAACATTTTTTGTCGTTTCAACTTCTGCAACAATTTGTTTTTTATGAAAAATTTTCATCTTTAACCTATTAATTCCCTTTTTTATTTATAAAATTCAGTTATATAAAATACAAGAGATATTTAAATTTTTAAAAATTTATCTGTAATTTATTAAATTTATATTAGTTACCTATATGTTACATAATTTTAGAATTCAATTAGATAAACCAGATATTTTGCCTGAAATAATAAACATTGCCCCAAATTTAGAAACTAGGGTAAAAGCAATAGAAATATTTAGTAAACAATTAAAAGCTTTTAACGGAATTGATGAAATAAGTAATGAACTACAATTCATTCAAACTTTAGAATTAAATATATTTGAAGCAATTGAAATTTTACAAGAAATGGAAAAATCTTCAAATATTTCTTTAAAAAATTTCTTTCAAACTCTAGCAAAGTTTAGTTTAGTTCACCCTGAATATAATTATATTATTTATAAAGACGAATATTTAGAAAATCTTGTAAAAATTTCTGCATTTATTAATGGCTTGTTATTAGCTACCTATAATTTTCAAGGGGATAAGGCGCAAAAAGAAGCTGTCAAAAATAGCGTGAGTTTAATTATTGAAAATTACTTAGATCAACATTTTGAAAAGAATATATTCATACCTTTTAACACTGCTTATTTAATTTCACGTATATTTCCTAATAAGTCATTTAATATTACTTATGAGTATTTAAAAGAAAAAAGTCTTGATATAAAAATCTTATATTTTCCTTCTATGTTAGGATTTTATTTAGGTTTAAGATTAGAAAGCATGCGTAATGAATTTAAAAAAAATTTAAACGCCATTTATGAATTTTGTAGAACTCCTTTATACGATAATAATCACTACTCTAGAAAAATGTTTTGCATAACTACTTTATTAGATAATGCAAAATTTAGTAAAGTTTTAAATAAGATAAGAAAATTTTTAGAAGGTAATTTCAAAGTAAAATACCAAGAAAAATACGCTAATTATACATTTGATGTTATTAGTAATAATATATTTGAAATTATTACTCTAAGTAGAATGGAAAACGAGGAAATTAGCACATTAATAACATTATTTGATTCAAAAATTAAAGATCAAGAGAAATTTTTAAATATTACTACAAGCTTGGAAAGGAAGAATTTAAATAATGATTACCCTCTTCTATCATTTATGCATAAAGATATACAAGAGTACTGTAATTGTTATTTTCAAAATAAGAGATCATTTCGATCTAGTAATGAGTCAATAAATCTTACATCATCTATTGACTCTCAACTTACTTCAATTAAATAATTTTTTAATTTAATACTTTTGCTTGTGCAGCTGCAAGACGTGCAATTGGTACTCTAAATGGTGAACAAGAAACATAATTTAAACCAATCTTATGGCAAAATTTAATAGCATCAGGGTTGCCACCATGTTCTCCGCAAATTCCAAGTTTTAAATCTTTTCTAGTTTTTTTACCACGCTCGCTTGCTATTTGCATTAGCTCACCAACTCCTTCTTCATCAAGACTTGCAAATGGATCATTAGTAAAAATCCCTACATCTTTGTAGCAACCTATAAAGGAGGAAGAATCATCACGTGACATTCCAAGTGTTGTTTGAGTTAAGTCGTTTGTACCAAAACTAAAGAATTCTGCATATTCAGCAATTTCATGAGCTTTTAAAGCTGCTCTTGGAAGTTCAATCATTGTACCTACTAAATACGGCAACTCAGTTTTTGCTTCTACAAAAATTCTTTTTATTGTTTTATCAATTAATTCTTTTATTATTTCTATTTCTTTTTTACTCATAACAAGCGGCACCATGATTTCTGGATAAACTTTTACGCCTTCCATACTCATCTCTATAGCAGCCCTTATGATAGCTTCAACTTGCATTTCATATATTTCAGGATAAGAAATAGCAAGTCTACATCCTCTATGACCAAGCATTGGATTAGCTTCATGCAAATGACTTGTTCTTAATTTAACTTGATGCACACTTAAACCGGCATAGCTTGCTATTTCTTCAAATTCTTCTTCTTTATGAGGTAAAAATTCATGTAAAGGTGGATCAAGTAACCTAATGGTTACCGGATAACCGTCCATTATCTTAAATATTTGTATAAAATCTTCTTTTTGCATCGGTAATAACTTTGCTAAGGCTTTTTTTCTACCTTCACTTGAATCTGAAAGTATCATTTCACGAATAGCTATAATACGATTTGGCTCAAAAAACATATGCTCAGTACGACAAAGACCAATCCCTTCTGCGCCAAATTCACGAGCAGTTTTTACATCTTGTGGAGTTTCAGCATTTGTTCTAACCTTTAATGACCTTATTTCGTCAGCCCATAACATAATTTTTTTAAAATCTTCTGATAAATCAGGTTTCACAGTTGGAACTTCACCAATAATTACTTCACCGCTACTACCGTTAATAGTAATAACCTCACCTTCTTTTACTATTAAATCACCTGCGCGAAACATTCTATTTTTATAATCTATATTAATATTTGATGCACCACATACGCATGGTTTACCCATACCTCGAGCTACTACTGCTGCATGCGATGTCATGCCTCCACGTGAAGTTAAAATTCCTTGCGCTACAATCATTCCGTGAATATCTTCAGGGCTTGTTTCGGTACGAACTAAAATAACTTTTAACCCATTCGCCGAAAATCTCTCAGCATCTTCTGCTGAAAATACTACTTTACCAGAAGCTGCTCCTGGTGATGCTGGAAGTCCTTTATCAATAAGTTTATATTTTGCATTAGGATCAAGTGTCGGATGAAGTAATTGATCTAATGAATTTGGATTCACTCTAGTAATAGCAACTTCCTTTGTAATCAAACCTTCACTTACTAAATCAACGGCAATTTTCATACTTGCTTTTGCACTTCTTTTTCCAGAACGAGTTTGCAATATCCATAATTTACCATTTTGAACAGTAAATTCTATATCTTGCATATCTTGATAGTGATTTTCTAATTTTTTATATAATTCACATAATTCATCAAATACAACTGGCATCGTCTCTTCCATAGAAGGAAGGGTAGAATTATTTAATTTCTTTCCATGAACAGTTATTTGTTGAGGAGTTCTAATACCTGCTACTACATCTTCACCTTGAGCATTAATTAAATATTCACCATATAAATATTTATCACCAGTAGAAGGATCTCTTGTAAAACATACTCCAGTAGCTGAGGTTTCTCCCATGTTACCAAACACCATAGCTTGTATATTAACTGCTGTTCCCCAAGCTTCAGGAATATCATGCATTTTGCGATAAACGATTGCTCGTGAATTCATCCAGGAAGCAAACACAGCATAAATCGCTCCCCATAATTGCTCTTCAACTGAATTTGGAAATGGCTTACCTGTAGTATCAAGAACTAATTTTTTATATTGTTTTACTAAATCTTTTAAATCATCAGCATCTAATTCTGTATCTTCGTGAACACCTTTATCTAATTTTTTAAGTTCAAGTATATCTTCAAAACTACTTGCATGAACATCTAAAACAACATCCGAATACATTTGAATAAACCTACGATAACTATCATAAGCAAAACGAATATTATTAGTATTGTTTGCAATAGCTTCGACTGTTTCATCATTTAAGCCAAGGTTTAAAATAGTATCCATCATACCAGGCATTGAAGCTCTAGCTCCTGAACGTACTGACACTAGTAGAGGATTTTTGGTATCTCCAAATTTATGTCCAATAATATTTTCAATATATTGTATACCAGCTTTGACTTGATCCGTTAAAGAAATAGGTATTTGCTTGTTATTTTTATAATAATGCACGCATACATCAGTAGTAATAGTAAACCCTGGTGGTACCGGCAATCCAATTTTACACATTTCAGCTAAGTTAGCGCCTTTACCTCCTAAGAGATCGCGCATCTTTGATTCTCCTTCAGCTTTACCATCACCAAATGTATAAACGTACTTCTCCATGTTCTAATTCCTAAAATTTAACATTGAAAAATTAGCTAATCCTTTCGTTAGTTCTTGAATATTTTGTAATAAGGCTAATCTATTTTTTCTAATCTCTGGCCTTTCATCATTAACTATAACGTTATCAAAAAATTGATTTATTGGATTAACTAACACACTAATTACTTCAAAAAGTTTTTCATATTTTTGATACTTTAAATATTTGAGCGCATCATTTTTTATATCATTTATTAGTTCAAATAAATCACTCTCAAAAGTATTTTCAAATAATTTTTCATTTACTTTTAATGAATGTTTATCATCTTCATTTGCATATAAAATACTTTCCACCCTATTTAATGCTATTAATATTTGTTGCTTACTTCCATCTGCAAGTAATTTTTCTAGTAAAACTATTTTATTATTGATTGTAGCAAGATTATCACTATCTGTTAAAGCCATAACTGCATCAAATACATCCTGCCTTATTCCTTGCAATTTTTTATAATATTTAAATCTTTCAAAGATAAATTCTATAATTTCCTCAACTACACGACGATGTTTTTTAACAACATTTTCTTTCACTTCATTATTTTTAAAATAATGTGAAGGGTATAATGTAAAAGAAGTATCGAGCACTATCTTTAGTGGTATTTGAATATTATGTTGTATAATTATTCTAATTATCCCTAAAGCTGCTCTTCTTAAAGCATATGGATCTTTTGAACTGGTAGGAATTTCATCAATACTAAAAAAACCTACTATATTATCTATTTTATCTGCAAGTGATACTGTGATTGCTTCTGGAATTTCAGGGAGTTGTGATTCAGGACCAAGAGGAAGATAATGGGTTTGAATAGCTTCATATACTTCTTTATCATATCCTTCTAATTCAGCATAAATTTTTCCCATTAAACCCTGAAGTTCTGGAAATTCTTGAACTATATAGGTCATTAAATCAGCTTTAGCAAGATTTGCAGCTTTTTCAACTTTTTCCAGATTTGCAAATGGCACCCACATAGCAATAAACAATGCTAACTTAGATAATCTTTCCACTTTTTCTTGCATATTACCAAGTTTAGCATGAAAAGTTATTCTACTAAGTTTAGGTATATTATTTAGTAATTTATTCTTTATATCTTGTTCAAAAAAGAATTGAGCATCTGAAAGGCGAGCTGCTAAAACTTTTTCATTACCTTGTATAATTGTTTTACTAGCTTTCTGATCAGAATTTGCAACTGCAATAAAGTAATTACTCAAATCTCCATTTTTTTTATAAAGAGGAAAATATCTTTGATGAGTTTTCATTGTAATAGTAAGTATAGGTTCAGGTACGTTTAAAAATTCGCTTTTAAATTTTCCAAGTAATACACTTGGCCATTCCACAAGCCCTGCAACTTCTTCTAATAATTTATTATCGCTTTTACAAACTAAATTATTTTCTTCTGCTATTTTTAAAATTTCTGATTCAATATATTTTAATTTTTCTTCAAAATCTAATATTACGAAGCGTTTTTTAAGATTTTCACTATAATCTACAAAATATCTAACTTCAAACCACCCATCACTTAAAAATCTATGCCCAATTGACTGTCGATTTGCTTTAATGTTTTCAAAATTCACTGGTAAAATTTTACCATCATAAAGACATAGTATATTTCTAATAGGCCTTACCCAAGATTTTGAATTGTTACTCCAGCGCATTGATTTTGGCCAGGTAAAGTTTAATAAAATATCATTTATAAGATTAGTTAAAACTTCTAATATTTGTTGTGAACTTATTTTATTAACTAAAAAATAAAATTCACCTTTCTCGGTTTGCCTTTTTTCTAAATCACTTATTTCTTTATTATATTTACGAGCAAAACCTTCAACAGCTTGAACAAGCGCATCTGTTTTTGGACCTTTAACTTCTAAATTTGCATTTGAAGAAACTTCAATTTTTTCTGCAAACAAAACTAATCTTCTGGTTGACACAAAACTTTGAATTTTTGTAGCACTTAGATTATTTTTTGTTAGCCCTTCAGTAAAAACTTTTTTTAATTGCTCACGAGCATTTAATTGCATTCTTGAAGGTATTTCTTCAGATAATATTTCTAAAAGAAGCTCAGCCATGTTGTAACCTAAAAATCCCTATTAAAGAGTAAATCTTTTTATAATTTAATTTGCATTATTTAAATAAGTTTCTATACATTTTTTTGCAAGTGCACGTACCCGAGCAATATAGCTTGCTCTATCGCTAACACTTATTACCCCTCTTGCATCTAAGACATTAAAATAATTACTAGCCTTAATACATTGTTCATAAGCAGGTAGCGCAAGCTTTAAATCAATTAACTTTTCACACTCCTGTTCAGAATCTTTGAAATGATTTTTTAATATGTCAGTGTTAGCATAATCTAAACAAAATGCCGTCATTTCTTTTTCGTTACGCTTATACAAATCACCATAAGTATATGCATCTTGGGGATCTTTTGGATTATTAAATTTTAAATCGTACACATTTTCTTTATTCTGTAAGTACATTGCAATACGTTCGAGACCATATGTTAATTCTCCTGTAATAGGATCACACTCAATTCCACCTATTTGCTGCATATAAGTAAATTGCGATATTTCCATGCCGTCACACCACACTTCCCAACCTAGTCCCCATGCTCCTAAAGTTGGACTTTCCCAATCGTCCTCTACAAACCGAATATCATGTTCTTTAGGATCGATACCTATTGTTCTCAAACTATCGAGATATAATTCAACAATATTTTCAGGTGAAGGCTTAAGAATAACCTGATATTGATGAAACTTATACAATCTATTTGGATTTTCACCATATCTTCCATCAGTTGGCCTTCTAGATGGCTGCACATAGGCTGCTTTTACAGGTCTTGGACCTATTCCCATTAAAGGTGTAGCAGGATGAAAAGTGCCAGCCCCCATTTCCATATCATAAGGTTCTAAAATGACACACCCTAAATTTTGCCAATAATCGTGGAGAGATAAAATTAAATCTTGAAATGACTCTGAAGCATTATAGCGCATGACCTACCACCAAATTTCTTCTAACATATTCCTTAATGAAAAATCTCCGAACCCAAATTTTGAAAGTAAACCTTTCTTCTTTGGTTCTAATTTTATAATTTTAGTTTTTTTACCAAATTTTTCTTCAATATATGTTTCTAAATCAGAGATTTCATCTATAAGTCCTAATTTTTTAGCTTTTTTACCCGACCAAATTCTACCAGAAAAAATATTATCTTCAGACTCTAGTCTAGCAGCTCTTCTCTCTTTTACTAAGCTAACAAAATTCTCGTAAACGTCATTTTGTAACTCTTTTAATATTTCTACATCCTCAGGTTTTTCTGGTTGAAAAGGGTCAAGAAAACTCTTACTATTTCCACTCGTATAAATTCTTCTTTGAATGCCTAATTTATTTATTGCTTCATGTAAACCAAAACCAGCTGAGATTACTCCTATACTTCCGATAATGCTATTATGCGGAGCTATAATTTGCTCTCCAGCAAGAGCAATATAATAACCGCCTGACGCTGCAATATCTTCTACAAATGTAATAACTTTTATTTTTCTTTCTACGCTTAATCTTCTAATTTTCTTATAAATAAGTTCAGATTGAGAAGGAGAACCACCAGGTGAATTTATTTGGAGAATTACCGCTTTAATTTTTGGTAACGCAAAAGCTTTTTCAATAATATCATTGTAGCTATCTAACGTTATACCATTTTTTTTAATACCTATAACCCCTTTAAGAGGAATTGAAACTACTAAACTTTTCTTTTTAAACAGCTCTTGTATCTTCTTTACTAACTTAATCATATAATCCTAGCCTACCTAAAGAATAATATTTGATTCCATTATTTTTCATTTGCTCCGGATTATATATATTTCTAAAATCAATTACCAGAGGATTAATCATCATATTTTTAAAATCTAAATGGGTCATTTCAATAAATTCTTCCCATTCTGTTAAAATAACTACTGCTTCCGCTCCTTTAATAGCGTCATTTATTCCTAAAGTATGAGCAAAATCTTTTAAATTATCCGGCATCTTTTCTTTGTACATAGGATCATAAACCATTATTTCGATCCCTGCATTTTTTAATATTGGTAAAATTGTTAAAGAAGCTGCATCTCTTATATCGTCAGTGTTAGCTTTAAATGTTATTCCAAGTACAGCTATTCTTTTGGCATTATATTTTTTTAATATTAGCAAAATTCTTTCTGCTAAATATCTTTTATGCAATTCATTACTTAATAATATTGAATTAAGAATCGGAGTTTCTATAGAATTTTTAATCGCACTTGTCGAAAGCGCTTTAGTATCTTTTGGAAAACACGACCCTCCAAAACCAGGCCCCGGTTTTATATATTCTTTTCCAATTCTCGGGTCATGCCCTAAGGCTTCTATAACTTCATCAATATTTGCATTAAATTTATCACTAAATTTTGTTACTTCATTGATAAAAGCTATTCTCATAGCTAAAAAGGTATTAGCCGCGTATTTAATAAGTTCTGCTGAAGAAAGATCGGTAAATATAAAAGGAGCTTTTCCTTCAAAAAATTTATATAACTTTTTTAATTGTCCCTTGGCAAACTCAGAATTAACTCCAAAAACTAACCTATTTGGATTCATAAAATCAAAAACTGCAGAACCCTCTCTCAAAAATTCAGGATTGTAAACAAGTTCAATATTTAAAATGCTATCAATTTTTTTTAACAACATTTTATTAGTACCGATTGGTACTGTTGATCTTATTATTATTAAAACATTATTTCTTTCAAACTTATCAGCTATTTTTGTTATTTCATTTAACACCGATTCAACTTGCGTAAGATTTGTTTCGCCAGTTATATCATCTGTAGGTGTTCCAACAGCAACAATTACCACTTCTGCTTTAAGGATTTCCTCATAATTTATACTAAAATGAATTTTATTTTTCTTCTTAGCACTAGAGAGGATTTTTTCTAATCCAGGCTCATAAATTGGGATAATATCTTGTTTCAAACTTTTGATTTTAATTTCATTAATATCAATACAAGTTACTTCGTTATCCAGATTAGCAAGGCATGTCCCTGTAACTAAACCAACATATCCTGTTCCTATTACTGCAATTTTCATAATTAAATATATTTCTTTAAAATTTGTTTTATTTGTGAATTAAATTCAGATTGTTCAAGCATATAGGCAATATTAGCATCTAAATAACCTACCTGATTACCACAATCAAATCTTGGCCCTTTAAATTCTAATGCAAACATTTCTTTTTCTTTTAACATTTCTTTCATTGCATCAGTTAATTGTATTTCTCCGCCCTTACCCTTAGTTTGTACAGATAAATATTTGAATATTTCAGGTTCTAAAATGTATCTACCTATAATAGATAAATTTGAAGGAGCATTCTCAGGGTCAGGCTTTTCAACCATATTTTTAATTTTATATACTGCTTTACCTTCAAAGTCTATTTTTTCAGGATCAATAATACCGTAAGAATTTGTATATCGCTTGTCTACTTCACCAACTCCAATAATACTTTTGTTTAATTCTTCAAAACATTCTACCATTTCTTTTAAAAAACCATCCTTACTCATAAGCATTTCATCAGCTAAAATTACAGCAAAAGGCTCTTCTCCTATAAAATGTCTTGCACACCAGACTGCATGACCTAAACCTAAAGGTTCTTGTTGTCTAACAAAAGCTATACGCCCAGCTTCAGGTAGCCAGTCAGTAACTTCTTTCAATTGCTTCTCTTTTTGTTGTTCGTCAAGAACTGTTTGAAGTTCATAAGCATGGTCAAAATGGTTATTGATAGCGTTTTTATTTCTTCCGGTAATAAATATAAATTGCTCAATACCTGCTTTCTTTGCCTCTTCAAATGCATATTGTATTAAAGGTTTACTGGCAATTGGCAACATTTCCTTCGGTAAAGATTTTGTTACAGGTAAGAATCTTGTACCTAATCCACCTACTGGAAAAATTATTTTTTTAATTTTTTTGTTAACCATTGTTATTCTCATTTAAATCATAAGGAATTTAGCAAGATTTATAAAATATTCAAAGTTATTTTTAAAAATAGTTGATATTAGAAAAAAAGTTGAATTATAAAAATTTCAAAATAGTTATTAATTACATTGCAACATAATTAATTGCCTTGTTTTGAAAATTATCCTTACTTTCTTTAGCTACTGGTAAACTAATTTTAATTTGAATTCCTGTGTCTATGCTAGAATACAATTCAACTTTTCCGCTATGAAGTTCAATAATATTTTTAGCAATACTTAAACTTAAACCATTAGCAAATTTTCTATTTATTTCATCATTAGGGGTTTTATAGAAACGATCAAAAAAGTGCTGCTGCTCTTGTATAGTGATAAATTGTTTTCTATCATTGATAACTAAGTGATAAAAATTTTCTTCAAAAGTAACCCTTATTACAATTTTATTATCTTTCTCTGCACTTAAAATAATGCGATTAATTATATTAAAAAGAGCTTGTTTAATCCTAATATGATCTATATAAATTAGTAATTCTTCTTCTGGAAGATCCATTTCAATATCTATCAATTCATTATTAAATTCATTCATGAGAGTAATAATAATTGATTCAATAACTTCTACAAAATTTACTTGATTAACTTTTAATTTAATATTGCCTGAATCAAGAAGCGCTAAATCCAAAATATCATTAATTAGCTGCATAAGTTCTTTTGAGGCTGTATATATATAGCTCATATATTCTTCTTGTTTAGTAGGCATTTTCCCAAAATATCCATTTAAAAGAATATCTGCAAATCCTATAATTGTTGTAAGTGGAGAACGTAACTGATAAGAAATATTAGCTAAAAATGCAGTTTTAATACGATCAGTTTCTTGTAAAGCTTCATTTCTTTCACGCAATGATCTTTCAACTAATACAGAATCTGTAGTATCTAAATCTGTAATTAAAATTGAACCATCCGGTAAAGGAACAAATATTCTATCTATAACTGAGCCATTTATCATCTCAACTCTACTACTTGCAACAAACCTTCTTTCTGACACACTTAAAAAAGTATTTTTGTAATGCTCTATATCTGATTTATCTTGATAAAATTCTTCAGTTTGCTTAATGATATCGTTAAAATGAGGATTAGAATCTAAGTAATTAGGATCTAACCGCCAGAGCTTTGAAAAAACTGCGTTGTATAATTTCAATTTTCCATTTGAACTATAAACTACAATACTTTCATGCAAATTATCTAGTGTTGTTTCAAGGACAGCAATTAAAGTATTGTACGATCTTTCCAATGCTAGTTTATCAGTAATATCTTCATAAGCAAATAGTAACCCTCCCAAGGCATAAGGAGTTACAATTACACGTAAAGTTTTACCTTCTGGTAAATAGAAAAATTCATTATGTATAGAGGTAAGGTTTTTAAATAAGTCTATTTGCGCTTTTTTAAAATGGATAAAATTTGATTGCTCGGGTAATTTTCTTTTTTGCCTTAACACTTCTAATATTTCACTATAGGTCGGTTGTTTTGCCAAAAACTTTTCATCAAGTTGCCAAAGATTTTCAAAAGCGTTGTTCCACATAGTTAAATGAGTATCAGGAGAAAAGATTGCTATAGCACTTGATGAACTAGAAATAAAATCTAATTGGGCTGACACATGGCGCTTTATTTCTTGCTTTAATTGTTCAATTTTAGTTATATCAATAGCATATCCAGCATTTAAAATATTTGAAGAATTACTATTTTCAAACGTATTAAAAACCTTCCTTTCACCATTAACGTTCAAATAAATTTGAGATTGCGCCTCAGCACTTAATTGCTCAGCTTCAATTGCTAGTTCATGACTGAAATCATCTAACTTATTATTATTTAAAGCTATTTGTGAGTAAGCTTTATTATAAAATCTAATATTTAAATCTGCATCTCTAAACCAAATAGGTATATTAATTTGGTCCAAAAGCTCAAAATAAGCACTAAATTCTTTATTAATCTTTTGATTTTGATTTTTGATCTCAACAATTTGGTTGATTAAAGGTGAAACTTCAACAAACCAAATTATAAACCCTGAGGCTTCATAATTTGATAAAATTTCTTGCCAGTGAAGCCATAATTTATCGCCTAGATTAGATTCTATAAATACGTTTTCGTTATAACGCTCAAAACTCACCTTTAATTCTTTGATTAATTTTAAAATTTTATTGTAGGAATCTAAAGTAAAATATTCTTCGAGATTTTCTAAATTATCTAACTTTTTTCCATAACTAACCCTTTTTAAGAAAGTAGGAGAAAAGAAAATATTATTATCATTTTTATTAACAAAAATATAACCGCATGTAGGTTTATCTGGTAATTCCATAGTAAGTTTATGAAGCTTTTGAAAGTCGTTCAAAAGTTCTTTATGAGCTATTAATTTTTTTATTAATAAACCTGCTAAAAAAATTATTATTCCGAAACAACATAAAATAGAAATTTTATAAATTTCATTAATCTTCTCTGTTGCTACAATTTCCACACCATTTTCATATGCAATAGCATATAACGGAAACAAAAGAGTTGGTATATAAAAAATCAGATATTTTTTCATTTTAACATCTTTAATATCTATAATGCTCTAGCTTAAAAGGCCATTCCACTTATATTACTAAATATTCAGCTTAATCTTTAGTTAATTTAGTCAAGTTTATATTTAACTTCTTTAAATGCAGACAAGCTACTTTTTCTTCTAAGCTTTTTGGCAACATATACACCTTATTAACATACTCTTTTGTATTTTGCCATAGTTCAATTTGCGCTAGCACCTGATTTGTATAAATTAGAATAACGTTATGCTATTAATTTACTAAAAATAGTTTTTCTAACTGCCTGAATTAGTTCAAATTTATAGATTTTGCCTTTTACTAATTTTGTACCAGTTTAATTTTCTTTTTAGGAGATTTTTTTATAATTTTCTTTTTAGGAGATTTAGAGTTACTAACTAATGTACTTATTTCCCCTTTCGATACGCCAAGAAATTTATTTAATAAAGAAATCATTTTTTTATCTCTATCTTGGCTTGTGTTACCACCCATGACCACGGCTACGATTTTTCTATGTCCTTTTTGCGCCGTAGAAACTAGATTAAACCCTGACATATTTGTAAAACCAGTTTTTAGACCTGTTAAGCCATTATATTTGTATTTTGTTAATAAATTATTAGTAGACTTATAAATTTTACCTTTAAATTTAAATTCTTTCTTACTAAATATGTGATAATATTCTGGATAATCTCTTTGAATAGCTATTGCAAGTCGTGCAATATCATAAGCACTACTTTTTTGTTCTGGATCTGGTAAACCAGTAGGATTACTATAATGTGTTTGTTTCATTCCTAACATTTTCGCACGCATATTCATAATTTTTACGAATTTTTCTTCACTTCCTGCCACTGCTTCTGCTATTACTATTGCTGCATCATTAGCAGATTTTATTGCTGCAGCATGAATTGCTTCTTGAAATGTCATTTTTTGCCCTGGTTTCAAATTTAAATTTGTCCTAGGCATATGAGCAGCTTTTTTTGAAACAGTGAGTTGTTGACCAAGAGTTACTTTTCTTTCTGCAAGAGCTTCAAAAGCTAAATATAAAGTCATTACTTTGGTTATTGAAGCAGGATATCTAGTTTTTTCTGCATTTTCTTCATATAATACTTTTCCAGTAGCTTGATCGACTACTAAAGTAGCATATTTTGCTTTATCAAAAGACCAACCTTCTTTGCCTAACGAAACTAAGCTAACAAGAAAATATATAATGATTAACAAATTATTTGTTAGCTTCTTTCGCATAAATTTATATAACCTAATTTCATGTTTTAGTAAAATAATTGGCTAAAACTACCTATTTTACTATCAAAATCAAGAATTTAATTATTAACTTTTTTATTGTGAATCTATTGTTAATAAATTTCCAAAAGCTAAACTTAATATCTTAATATTATTTGAAAACAATCTAAAGTTATTGTCAATAGTATTATTTATTACCATTTGATTAATTTCTATGAGATCAGTAATAGTTGTGGCTGACAGAAAAGCTTTTGAAGCGTCGGCTGTAGTACAATAACATGCATCTGTATAGTCAGTTATAACTTCACCAACTTCAGTTGAATTTTTAATAGTATTATGAGCTATATTAGATACATAATTAAAAAAGTTGGAATTTAAATTTCCACATTCTTCTAATAGTTTATTTACTTCTTCATAATTTGCTGCAGCACTAAGATTGCGACTTACTTTATCAAATGTTTCCTGATTAAAAAATGTTTGTTCAGTAAATGGCGTATTATTATTTTTGTCAGCTTTTTGCGCGCTATTTTGCTTTACTGTTTGCTTAACATTTTTTTTAGCATTTTTCATATTATGCGTTCTCCTAATTTTATTTAGAATTATAAATTTAAATCCTAAAAAAGTGTTTAAAAGTTTAATTTTAATATCAACTTATAATTGAAAGTTGTCAATTGGAATATTACTAAAAAATAAATTTAAAAACTATAATTTGTAATTACAAATATAAAATCTTGATAAAAAAAACAAAATGCTTATGATGATTTAATAAAATTTTATAAAGTGGTTTTTTTATGGTTTGGGGTGAGCAAAATAACGACAATAACAATAAAAATAACAAAGAGAAAAAAACTTCCTGGGGTCAAGGTGAGGAAATAGAAAACTTTTTTAAAAATAATCAAAATAAATTTGATAATTTTTTTAAGAAAAACAACCCATTTGGGCAAGATAATATGAATTTCAGTGGTAATAATAATTTTATTTATGGAATATTATTTATTCTCTTTGCAATTTGGCTTGCTTCAGGTTTTTACATTATTGAAGAAGATGAACAAGCTGTTGTGCTTAGATTTGGTAAGTTTGTAAGGATCGCAAATCCAGGCCCTAACTTTCATTTACCTTATCCAATTGAGTCAACTTTAAAACATAAAGTCACAGTCCATCAAATAGAAGAATTTGGCTATAGATCAGCTCAAAATGATGTGTACCGTTCAAATAGACGTGCAGATCTTAGAAATATACCAGAAGAAAGTTTAATGCTTACAGGTGATGAAAATATTGTTGATATAAATTTTATGGTAAAATGGAAAATAGACAATATTCAAGATTATGTATTAAATGTTAGTAATCCGAGAGAAACCGTTAAAATGGCTGCAGAAAGCGCTGTAAGGGAAATTATAGGTAATACGCCTTTTGCTGAAGCACAAACACTTGGTCGTTCTAAAGTTGAAGTTAGCTCTATGAATTTACTTCAGGATATACTTAATTTATACAAAACTGGCATTACTATAGTAAGTTTACAAATGTTAAAAGTTGATCCACCTCAACAAGTTATTGATGCATTTAGAGATGTTCAAACAGCTAGAGCAGATAAAGAAAGAGAAATAAATGAAGCTTATTCATATAAAAATGATCTCTTGCCACGAACTCGTGGTGAAGCAACAAAAATAGTACAAGGCGCTATAGCTTACAAAAGCGAAGTAACCGCTAAAGCGCAAGGTGAATCTAGTCGTTATAAAGCAGTTTATGATCAATATAAAAATGCTAAGTCAACTTTAAAAAAACGCTTATATATTGAAACGATGGAATCAATTTTAGGTGATATGGATAAAATTATTATTGATCAAAATGCAAAAAATTTAGTTCCTTACTTACCACTTGATAAAATATCAAAATCTAAACAGGATTAGAAATTATGAATAACTATATGATGAAAATTTTTGCTGTAGTTCTAGGATTATTTATAATTATTAATTCACTCTTCATTGTTGATGAAAGAAAGCAAGCTCTTATTTTTCAATTTGGTGAAGTTGTACGGACCGAAAGAGAGGCAGGGTTACATATTAAAGTGCCATTTATCCAAAGAGTAGCTTATTCTGATAAAATGATTCTAGATGTAGCAGCTGCTGAAAGAGAAGTTCTAGCAAAGGATCAAAAAAGAATTATTGTTAACGCGTATGCTAAATATAAAATTATTGACCCTCTTAAATATTATCAATCAGTGCGTAACATTTCTGAAGCAAGAACTAGATTAATTAGCGATTTAGAATCTTCTATGCGTCAGGTAATTGGTGAGGTTCCATTATCAGCTCTTCTAACTAATGAAAGAGCTTTAATGATGAAACGTATCAGTAGTATTGTTAATGAAAAAGCATTGAAAGCTGGTATTAAAATTGTTGATGTAAGAATTTCACGCGCTGATTTACCAAAAGAAAACAGTAATGCGATTTATAGCCGCATGCAGGCTGATAGAGAAAAAGAAGCAAAAGAGTTTAGAGCACAAGGTTTTGAAGATGCTCAACGGATTAAATCTGAAGCTGATAAGGAAAGTCGTGAAATCCTTGCTGAGGCAAAAATGACGGCTGAAATTACTCGTGGTGAAGGTGATAAGGAAGCAAATAAAATAATCGCTTCGATCGTTGAATCTGATCCTGAATTTTATGGATTTTATAGAACTCTTCAGGCTTACAAAACAGCTTTAAATAAAAACAATACTAAGTTAGTTATAACACCGGAAAGCGAATTTTTTAAATACATAGTAAATGAAGTAAGGTAAAAAACATGAAAAAGTTTGTTAATTATTTTATTGCACTTATTACAATATTTTACTCTATAGAAATTAATGCATCAATGTTGCCACATGGTGGCTTTAGTGATGTTGTAGAAAAGGTTATGCCAAGCGTAGTTGATATAGTTGCAAAATTTAAAGTTCAAAATAATATTAGCAGGCAAGGCTTTCCAAACGATCCCGGTTTAAATGAGGATTTAATGGAATTATTAGAACGGTTTGGCTTTATGATTCCAGGCATTGACGGTGACCTTGAGGGTGGCGGTGGGCGCCAAATGGCTTCACAAGGGTCAGGTTTTATTATAGATAATGAAGGTTATATTATAACTAATTATCATGTAATCGCTGCTTCTAACAATTCAATGTCTCCAACATCCCCAAGTGAAAATAATATTATAGCTGATGATATTAAAGTTACATTAAATGATTATTCAGAACATAGCGCTGAAGTAGTAGGTTTTGATGTAGTAACAGATTTAGCTCTACTTAAAATTAAAGCTAACAAAAATCTTCCGGTAGCTCCCTTCGGTGATTCAGATAAAGCGATGGTTGGAGATTGGGTAGTTGCAATAGGAAATCCATTTGGATTATTAACTGGCTCAGTTACAGCTGGAATAATTTCTGCGCGTGGTCGTGATATTAAATATGGTAATTTCGACGATTTTATTCAAACAGATGCTGCAGTAAATTTTGGCAACTCAGGAGGCCCTCTTTTTAACACTAATGGTGAAGTTATTGGTGTTAATACTGCTATTTATTCGCCTTCAGGCGGAAATGTCGGTATTGCTTTTGCCACTCCTTCTTCAATAGTTAAAAAAGTTGCTGATCAGATTAAGCAATATGGTAAGGTAAAACGCGGTTGGCTTGGAGTTTATATACAGCCTGTTGATGAAAAAATCGCTCAAGCTTTAAATTATAAAGATAAAATTGGGGTAGTTGTTTCACAATTATTAAAAGAAGGACCGGCTGGAAAAGCAGGAATTGAACCAAATGATATTATCATTTCTTTTAATGGTAAAAAATTAGAAAAGAATTCAGCAAGAACTTTACCTAAATTAATTGCAGAAGCAGAAATAGGGAAAACTTATGAAATGGAAGTTTTTAGAAATGGTAAAGTTAAAATATATAAAGTTAACATTAGCGAAAACCCAGGTTCGGCGAGTAATCTAAGTAAACCAAAATTTAGTAAAGTTTCTGAAGATATGGAAGGTTATTTTGGTATTAAACTTGCTGAACTAGATACCAGAATTAAAAGCCGACTTAAAAGTGAAGTTGAATTCGGTGTTGTTATTGCGAAAATAAAACCTAGATCGCTTGCATTTGTAAACGGTCTAAGACAAAGTGATATTATAGTTCAAATTGATAAGCAAGATATTAAGACTATTGAAGATTTTTATAATATTACTAAAAAAGCTATTTATGATGATAAAAAGAAAAGCTTAATTATGCTTGTTGATAGAAATGGCCAAAAACACTTAGTTGCAGTTGATGTAAAATAGAGCATAAATGAGTATTCATTTTTTAATACGAAAGTATTACTGTTTAATTGGTGATACTAGTCACTTACTCAATCTATTAGGGCGCAAAAAGCATTAGCTTTCCAAAATTATTTATTTAAAGTTTTGATTTATATTAGTTACTTTTGCAAGTGATATATAAATTATTTCTTATATTTTAATATTTGAATTAAAAATTTTATACCAATTAATTTGTTTAAATAAATTGACTATCTTACCTACTTTAGGGAAAAATAATTGATTAAAGAATATCAAGTGTTCTGAGGTTTACGTACTAATTTTAACTTGCACATTACGATTATTTGTAATTCTAGGAAAGATAATATTATAGAAATACTAGAAAGAATACCTTTGAGCATTAATTATAAAATTGTTCCACATAAATAATTTATTTAAACACCACGCCATAAACCGTCATTTTTTATGACTATTAAAGAATTCCATAACATATCTTTTGAAATTTTAAGTTGATTCGATAAATAATATGCAGCAACAGCTACTTTTCTTTCAATCTTCTCTTCAAAATTTACTTCAGTAGCAATATGTTCATGATTAGTTAGCTTCATATTTGTATCCAGAATAAAATAAGCATTTTTATCTTTTAATAAAATATCTTTCATTAATAATATTTCTTCTCCTCCCCCTATAGGAATTTCTTTTTCTCTAACTTTAATATTCCCTAAAATCCCATTATCAATCCATGAAGGTAAAGGATTTAATTTAATTGACTTTATAAATTTTGCATTTAATAAGACACATGTATTATACCAACCTTTTCCAGGCTCAGTACCATCATTACCTAAACCTTTTATTTGCCAACCATGAGCATAAGCACCTACTTTTATCCAGCCATATGCATTTATTAAAGCCTGCATCTCAAGCTCTATTCCTAAGGAAATACTCAAAACAGGAACATTTTTAGGGGTAGCGTTAGCAAGATTATTTATTGCATCGCTAAATAAGTGCATATTGGCATATATAATTTGAAATTTTTTATGTTTAAATAATGATAAAAAATTATTGTCCTTCAAAATAATATCATTTTCATTAGTGCAAATTAAAAATTTTACTGAAAAAAATTTACTATATGTAGTATCTAAAATATTTACATATGGAAGAATTTTATGATGAGCGATTTCCCCCCATCCTCTTAACCAAATATATAGCAATGGTTTTCTCATTTTTAACCTGCTTAATTAATTTTATATTTAAAAGCTAATTATATTATTTACGATGAAATTAAATAAAAATACAGCATGTATCTTTATTTTTTATTTTATGCCTATAAGAATTGTTTAATTTATCTTCTTTAAAAAATTTTTGTATAAATGCAATTTGTTCATCAACATTCTTATCAGTTAAATTTGATGATAAATTTTCATTAATTATAAGATTAACTTTAAGATCATTCGTGACAGTAAATGCATTTGGTTGAAAGATATTTTTAATACTTTGATGTGAATTTAAATTTTCAATAAAGTTTGCTTTTAATATATTATATTCTTTAATTTCTTTTTTATCTACAAATTCACTTTTACGATTCTCAAATTCTTTACATATTGAACAAATAAAATTTATAAAATCTTTTGGATAATTCTTACTAATATATTCAAGAAGACTTTTATTTTTTGAAACATCAATCAAACTATTGTTATCTATTACTTTTACTAATAAGTGCAATCTATCTCTATCTTTTACTATAGATAATATATTTGCAAATCTTGCAATTCCTTTATAAGGCGAATTAAATGTAAAATTAATTCGAGTAGTAATAGGATTATTAGTTAAATGATAATTTTTTATATCTTTTTCAAATCGTGTTATTAACGTATTGAAGATAAAATTAAAACATTCATTATTGTAATTATATCCGTATGAAAGCTTCAAGGTTTCCGCATTAATTATTTTTTGATAGTAAATTTCGGGAGTTAGATAATATTTTCCCTTATTCAATAGTAATATAAAAGTTGAAAAGTTATTATAAGTTACGCATTCCTTTATAGCTTCGCTAAAACTTTCTTCACTCAATCCATGAAAATTTATTATTTCTAAAACCATTTCATTTTGAGCTTTGCAGCACGCAAGTTTTAAAGGAGTGTAATAAACGTATCTTGTATAATCGTCAACTTCAATACCGTCATAAGGGTAATAAATATAATTAGTTTCTTTTTTTAAAAAATCTTTAAGTTTATCAGGGATATAGGTTTTACAATATTCAAAAACTTTTTGAAATAAAAGTAAATTTTTAGTTATAATTATTTTTCTAAACAATCCCCAGTTATTCACTTCTATAACATTTTGAATAAATACTGGATTTTCCATTAATCTAAGAAATGTTTCATTTTGTTCCTCATCTATAAGGTCATAAATTTCATTATATTCTTTAGCAGTCGTCTTTGCGTTTTTATCATGCTCAGAAAGTATCATTTAATTAACCTCCTTAATTTTTTAAGAATGTTTATTTAATTTAAAATTCTTAAAAATGTAAAGCAAGTTAAAAAAAAAGCGGCCTAAAGGATTAAACCCTTAGGCCGCTTAATTATAAAGCTAATAAATATTTTAGCTGGTTAAAGCTTTTTTAGAACTTTCCACTAACTCTTTAAAGCTTTCTGGGCTATGAATAGCAATCTCTGAAAGCATTTTTCTATTAATTTCTATATTTGCAAGAATTAATCCACGAATGAATTGTGAATAAACCATATCATGCATTCTAACTGCAGCATTAATACGTTGAATCCATAAATTTCTGAAAGTACGCTTTTTATTTCTTCTATCACGGTAAGCGTATTGTAAACCTTTTTCAACTGCTTGGTTTGCAACTCTTATACAGCTTTTTTTACGACCGTAGTAACCTTTAGCTTGGCTTAATATTTTTTTTCTACGGATTTTTGGACTTTTAGCAGAACGGGTCATGGCTTAAACTCCTTTTTTTCTATAAGGTAAGAATTGGATAACAATTTTAGCATCACATGGCTTTAAAATAGTAGTACCACGTTGATTTCTAATTTGTTTATTTGTACGTTTAACCATTCCATGGCGTTTACCTGCCTGAGTTGCCTTAACAAGACCACTTGCAGTTATTTTAAAGCGTTTTTTAGCACCGCTTTTTGTTTTCATTTTTGGCATTTTAGTCTCCTAAACTATTGATTGATATAGCATTAAGGCATGCCTATAGCCTTTTCTGCTTGATAATTGTGTGGTTAAAATATAATATTTAATCACTTTAGTCAAGATATTAGGCGCAATCAAAAAAACTTACACTTATTAAAATATTAATTATATGTCAAAAAATAATTCTTCTGCATTTACCCTTGTTGAAATAGCTATTGTTTTATTAATTATATCAATAATTTCTGCTTCTGCTTATTACGGTCTTACTCTGAAAAACAATGCAAATTTACAATCTATTATGAGTGAAGTTACAAAAATTAAAAATGCAGTGGAAACATTTGAAATTACCTACAAACAATTACCCGGGGATATGTATAATCCGGACAATTATTTTACCACTAGTTCTGTAAATGGAAACCCTGCAACTACAAGAGGAGATGGTAATGGTACCATTAGCGGAAATGAGGGGATTTATGCTTTCCAACATCTAGCTTTAGCAAATATTATTACAGGAAATTATAATGGACAGTGGATTTATAATAGAATGTACAAAGGACCTATAGCTAATAGTGTATTTTACTTTACTTCAGCATATGGCGACCCACTAGTTTTACGCTTTGCAAAAGTAACATATTCAAATCCTGATGTAACTGTTATTTCAGGCGCAGCTCTAACTCGTGCAGCTTTAACAGTAGTTGATACTAAAGCGTTAGATACTAAATATGATGACGGTAATCCATCATTAGGTATGATAATATCTTATACTGGGAGTGATGCTACCGCTAATTCATGTGTGAACGCGGGAAATTATGCTACTCCTACTGACCAAAATTCAGAAACACTTAATTGTTATATAGATTTTAGAATTAAACGAGATTTTTATTCAACAACTAATTAAAGTTTGATAATATTATTTACATAGTTTTATTTTAATAATAAATATAATAACTTAACAATTATTAATAAGGGATATATATGGCAAATCAAATATCTGATGAAAATTTTGATCAAGAAGTTTTAGAATCTAACCAACCAGTATTAGTTGATTTTTGGGCTGAATGGTGCGGACCTTGTCGTCAACTTACTCCAATAATCGATTCTATAGCTGAAGAAATGAAAGAAAAAATTAAAGTGGTTAAAGTAAATATCGATAATAGTCCTGAATCACCTCAAAAATATGGAGTAAGAGGAATTCCAACTTTAATGATTTTTAAAGATGGTAAACTATTAGATACTAAAGTAGGCGCTTTACCAAAAAGTTCGTTAGTTGAATGGCTAGAAAAACATATAGCTTAAATTCAGAAAAAATTTTAATCAGCTCTTTAGGTTATTTTAAAGAAAAAGTAACTTTTGGAGCTGAATTAGAATTTTATTCCTTAAAACCTTTAGAATTAGAGAATTTAAATTTATTCTTACGTTCTTTTGATAAAAATATTAAAGTAGTAAAAGAAGATGGTGAAAATCAATTTGAGATTATTTTTCCACCTTTCAATGATGCTTTAAATTTAGCAAATTTAATTGATAAAGTAAAAAATAACCTTACAGATATAACTTTTTCAGCAAAACCATTTATTAATCAACCCTCAAGCGGCTTACACTTTAATTTTAGTTTCCCTAATAAAGATTTTTTTGAAAATAACTTTAAATACATTATTCAAGGTCTTATAAAATATTTAAAGGAATCATTAGTTTATTTTTGCCCGAGCGACAATGACTATACACGTTTTACTAATAAAGCTGATTTACATAGTCCAAAAAATATTAGCTGGGGATTTAATAATAGAAGCACTGCTATTAGAGTTCCACCTCCCAATGAAAATTGCGATGTAAAAAGAATTGAACATCGTATTTCATCACCAAACGCTAATCCTTATTTAGCTATTTCGGTAATTTTATATGCAGCAAAATTTGGAATAGACGAACAGCTTCTTCCTCCTGAACCAACTTACGGCATTGCAAGTAATGAACAATACTTTAAAGAAGTATTACCACAAACTTATTTAGAAGCACTTAATTATAATATTAATAGCAAAATTCAATGGCATATGTTAATGTCTCTTTAATTGATTATTATTCTTCGTTAATCTTACTAGTCATATTGAATTTAATTTTTATAATTAATTAGAAAATATCATGGAAGCACTAACATTTAATAAAATTGCAAATGAAACTTTCAATCAAATAATTGAAATTAGTGATAGAAAAGAGTTTGATTATGATTTAATAAATGATGTATTATGTATTTACACTACACATGGTGAATACGTAGTTAATAAACATGCTCCTACTGAACAAGTATGGTTATCTTCTCCAATGTCTGGAGGACATCATTTTATATGGGATCAAAATTTAAAATCTTGGATAAGCGCTAAAGGACAGGAATTATTTGATTTATTAGATAAAGAATTTAACTAAAATGTCAGAAAAAATACAAAAATCATTTAGATCATTTTCAAGATCACTAAAATATATCCTTCCATACAAATTTGACCTTGCATGGATAGTTTTATCATTAATTTTAACTTCAAGCTCAGTTCTTGCTATAGGACAAGGCATTAAAAACCTTATTGATAAAGGGTTTAAAAATAATAATTCAAATGTTTTAGATACTGCTTTATTAATATTAATATGTATTACTATCTTTTTAGCTATAGCTACTTTTTTTAGATCTTTTCTTACAAATAATTTATGTGAAAAGGTGATAGCTGATATAAGAAAAGATGCTTATAGAAAAATAGTCAATTTATCACCAGAATATTTTGAAGAAAATAAAACTAGCGATATTATTAGTAGACTGACTAACGACTCCACACTTTTAACAAATGTAATAGCCAATGTCCTTTCTGTAGCTCTTAGAAATATAATATTATTTATAGGTGGTTTAATATTATTATTGAACACAAGTTCAAAGTTAAGCCTATATGTAATTTTACTTATTCCAATAGTAATTTCCCCTATTCTTTTAATAGGTAAACAAGTAAGAGGCCTTTCAAAAGAAGCGTTAGAAAAAGTTTCTTTAATTGGATATCAAATTGAAGAAAGTTTAAATGGTATATTTACTGTTCAAGCTTTTAATCGTGAAAATTTTGAAATATCGCAATTTAATAATACGGTAAATGATGCCCTTACTGCATCAAAAAATAGAATTTTTAAAAGATCAGTTCTAATAGCTCTTGTAATAGCAGGAATTTTTGGGGCTATTAGCTTTGTCCTATGGATTGGAGGCAAAGAAGTATTAAAAGGGAATTTAAGCGCTGGCGAATTATCATCTTTTGTATTTTATTCAATTATTGTTGCTTCAAGTTTAGGTGCAATAAGTGAAATTGTTAGCGATTTACAAAGAGCAAGTGGAGCTATAGAACGTATTCTTGAATTACCTCTTTTAGAATCTAAAATAATTGAAAACCCTAATCCCAAATATAATAATCCAAAATTATTTGAAAATATTAATTTTCAAAATGTATTCTTCTCTTATCCAGCTAATAAAAATTTCGGGATTATTAAAAACTTCATTTTAGAAATTAATAAAGGCGAATTAATAGCATTTGTTGGCCATTCCGGAGCTGGAAAAACTACATTATTTAATTTACTTTTAAGGTTTTACGACGTTGAAGAAGGGAAAATTGCTATTAATAATATCAATATTAAGGATCTATCATTAAATAACCTAAGGGAACATTTTTCTATTGTCCCACAAGATACAGTAATTTTTTCAGCAAGTATTTGGGATAATATAAAATACGGCAATCCCGATGCTTCAGATAATGAAATTTTAGAAGCAGCGAAAGCTGCAGAAGTTGATGAATTTGTAAACAAATTTCCACAAAAATATAATACTTTTGTTGGTGAAAGGGGAATGAGACTATCTGGAGGTCAAAAACAAAGAATAGCAATCGCAAGAGCTATTTTAAAAAACTCTCCAATACTTCTTTTAGATGAAGCAACAAGTAACTTAGATACAGAAAATGAATTATTAATTCAAAAAGCTATAGCACGGCTTATGACCGGACGGACAACCTTAGTAATAGCTCATAGACTTTCTACTATATTAAATGCTGATAAAATTATTGTATTGGATAATGGCGAAATAATTAGCATGGGCACTCACCATGAATTAATTAAAAATTGTGAAACGTATCAAAAACTTGCAAAAGTTAATAATGAAGTTTATTCTGAAGTTTGAGTAATTTTTTTAAGGTAGTTTTATCCAATGTCTAACGTTCTAGGTTTGAAAAAAGAAGACACGCAAATTATAATTTCTTTATTAAAGAAAATTTTAGCTGAAACCTATGTTTTATATGTAAAATCTCATTCCTTTCACTGGAATGTTGAGGGGCAAAACTTTTTAGAATTACATACTTTTTTTGAAAATATTTATACACAATTACATGAAGATATTGATGAAATTGCTGAACGAATAAGAGCCTTAAATTCCTTGGCTCCATATAATTATATTGAATTACTTTCTTATTCTGAAGTGAAAGAGTGCGAAAACCATGTAACAGCAAATGAGATGATTCAGATTTTACATCAAGATTTTGAATTGATTATAACTCATATACGCGATGCAATTGAAAAAACTGAAAATTATAATGATGTAGAAACAGCAGATTTGCTTACACAAAAAATTAGCACATATGGAAAAACTATGTGGATGCTTAGAGCACTTCTTACAAAGTAAAATTATTAATATTATTTTTCATTCTTGATAAATTGTTAAAAACCTACTAATATGCTAAAAAGTTCAGCACTTTATAAACAATCACAAAATCTATCTGGAATATATTTTAATGCTAAATAGCCTTAATGGTTTATCATTTGACCAGCTTCAAGTTCTGGAAGCAATTAGAAATGGACGGAATGTTTTTATTACAGGACATGCGGGTACAGGTAAATCATATTTACTTAAATGTATTAGAGACCTATATTATGGCAAAGGGTTACATATAACAGCTAGTACCGGTATTGCAGCGGTACAAATTGGAGGTCATACACTTCACTCTTGGGCAGGACTTGGTAATGGCCAAGCGAATGTAGAATATTTAATTGATTATATTCTTTCAGGAAAAGGAACATATGTTAGAAGAAAAATAAAAAATTGTAAGATGTTAGCGATTGATGAAATATCTATGCTTCCTGGCGATATATTTAATAAATTAAATACTGTGCTTAAAGCTGTAAAAAATTCTCCGAAACCTTTTGGAGGAATTCAATTAATTTTATCTGGTGATTTTTTTCAATTACCGCCTGTTACTAAAGATAATGAAACCCCAATATTTTGCTTTGAAACACGCGCTTGGCAAGAAGGACAAATCACCACTTTTTGTTTACAGAAAATTTTTAGACATAGCGAACAATTATTTATTGATTTTTTATCAAATCTAAGAAAAGGAAGGCTAAATGATAATGATGTTGCTTTAATTAAATCTCGAACTATTACTAGGCCAAATAATATTACACCTACTTTTCTCGCTACTCATAATTATCAAATTGAACAAATCAATAATACGCATTTAAAGTCATTATCCTCTAAGTCATTTATTTATGAAATGTCTTCACAAGGAGATGAGAAAAAATCAGAATTTCTTGCAAATAATTGTATAGCACCTAAAGTTTTAGAGCTTAAAATTGGGGCATTAGTAATGATGCTTAAAAACAATTACTATAAAGATGGAATTATTAATGGATCTATTGGCAAAATAATTGATTTTGTTGCTGAAGATTCATATCATTTGCCTGTAGTAAAATTTAATAACGGCGTTGTAAAAGTTATAGGTTTTGATAGTTGGAATTATGAAGAATTCGATTTAACAACTTTAAAACCTTTAGTTAAAGCTAGCATTATTCAGCTTCCGCTTAACCTCGCATGGGCGGTTACAATTCATAAATCGCAAGGAATGACTTTAGATCATATTGAATGTGATCTTTCTAAAACCTTTGCCAGTGGCCAAACATATGTAGCTATTTCTAGGGTGAAAAATTTAGAAGGATTATTTTTGAAAAACTTTTCTACAAGATACATTCAGCCAAATAAAAAAGCTCTGTTATTTGAAGAAAATAACTTTACTTGGCAAGAAGAATTTGTATAAAATAAATTTAAACTTTTATTTTTTTGTAAATATCTGAAATTAATAAAAAATATTGTGAAAATAGTTGCAACTAGCAAAGAAATCAATAAAGTTATTTTTAAATAAAATTATTTTTTAGAGGTAAATAAGGATGTCACTTAATTTAAATGTTCCTGAAAGCATTATATTGAAACCGAAAATCACTGTAATAGGTGTAGGTGGTGCTGGGGGTAATGCAGTAAACAATATGATTAAATCACATCTTGAAGGTGCAGATTTTGTTATTGCAAATACTGATGCTCAGGCTCTAGAAAATTCTGAAGCCTCTACAAAAATACAATTAGGTGAACAAACAACTCGTGGATTAGGTGCCGGCGCCTCTCCCGATATAGGAAGAGCTTCTGCAGAAGAAAGTGCAGAATTTATTGAGCAAATTTTAGAAGGCTCAAATATGGTATTTATTACCGCAGGAATGGGTGGTGGTACTGGAACAGGTGCTGCTCCTGTAGTGGCTAAAATTGCCAGAAGTAAAGGTATTCTCACAGTAGGGGTAGTAACTAAACCTTTCCATTTTGAGGGCGCCCATAGAATGCGTTTAGCTGAAGCTGGGTTAAAAGAATTACAAAAATATGTGGATACTTTAATTGTAATACCTAATCAAAATTTATTTCGTATTGCTAATGAAAGAACAACTTTTGCTGATGCGTTTAAAATGGCAGATGATGTTTTACATGCAGGCGTGAGAGGCGTAACAGATCTAATCACTATGCCAGGTCTTATTAATCTAGACTTTGCAGATATCGTTACTATTATGAGTAAAATGGGTAAAGCTATGATGGGCACAGGAGAAGCTTCTGGCGATAATAGAGCTATCCAAGCGGCTGAAGCAGCTATTTCAAATCCATTACTTGATCATACATCTATGAAAGGAGCTCGAGGGGTTTTAATCAATATTACCGGTGGCCCTGATATGACTTTATTTGAAGTGGATGAAGCTGCTAACAGAATTAGAGACGAAGTAGATTCAGATGCTAATATTATTTTCGGTTCTACATTTAATCCTGCACTTGAAGGAAAAATAAGGATTACTGTAGTTGCAACCGGTATTGAAGCACATACTGGCTTTGAGGATCATCAATTACAGCAAGCTCCTGTAACTCAATTTACTATTACCGCTACAACCCAAGATTTTGAAAAAGATCATGTAAGTGAACACGTAATTAACAATATAAATAATATCGCTAAATCAACTTTTGAAACTCAAATTGAAAAGGAAGTAGATGAAATTATACTTCGCTCTAATGAAGAAATTGAGGAAACAGTTGAACATTTAGAAGAAGAACTGATTTCAGCTGGAAATGGTTTTGTATCACAACAAAATTCAAGAACAGAAGTACATCCATTTACTACTTCTCAGCAACAAAATTATTCTGGTGATAATTATCAAGCACAAAAACGAAATATTCAAACTAGTGAGCCCTCTACTAGAGTGGCACAAAATGATAAAGTATCTACCAATAAAGGAATATTTAGTCGTGTAGCAAGTTCTATTTTTGGACAACAACATTCTACAGATAGTCGTAGATCTTCTTCTACGAACAATCATCCTGCTCCAACACAAGAAGATGTTACCATTAATGAAAACGATTTAGAAATTCCTGCATTTTTAAGAAGAAAACCAAAAAGTTAGTAAATGAAATATTCTAACGTCATCAGTAAATATATAACTCGCCAATTCTTGGCGAGTTTATTATTAGTTATAGCAATAGTTAGCTGCGTTGTAATTCTCGTAGATAGTTTAGAAATGATGCGTAGATCACATAATAAGGCTATTAATCTATTCTATATCTTCTCTATAATCTTACTGCGTACTCCGATGATGTTACAAGAAGTTATGCCTTTTATTATGATTATAGCAGGCATGCTATGTTATTCACGGCTTTCCCGTAATTCAGAACTCATAGTTATGCGCTCAGTAGGAGTTTCAGCTTGGCAATTTTTAATGCCAAGTGTTGTAACTGCATTTATATTAGGAGTAATATTTATTACTGTTTTAACTCCTATAACCTCCAGAATGTTTAGTAAATCTGATATTTTAGAAGACAAATTACTTGTAAAAGGAAAAATAGCAAGTGCAACTGCCTTATCATCAGGAATATGGCTCAAAGATTTTGTTGAAGATTTAGGAAACATTATTATTCATGCTGATAATATAAATTATGACGCAAGTATAATGCGACATGTTTCTTTTTATATTTATAATGATAGCTTTGTGTTTACTAAACGCATTGATGCAGAAACTGCTCGCATTGAGGAAAATAGTTGGCAACTTGAAAAAGTTACTATATCAAATCATCAAAACAAAATAAAAAATTTTGAATTTTATAAAATAAAAACTACTTTAAATTTAGAAAAGCTACAAGATAGTTTTTCCAAGCCTAATAATTTGTCATTTTGGTCTCTTCCTTCTTTTATAAAAAATATGAAAGAAGCAGGATTTTCAGCTTTACGACATATACAATATTATTACTCTTTATATGCTTTTCCATTTATAATTGCAGCGATGACTTTACTTTCAGGATGTTTTTCCTTAAAAATATCTTCTAGGATTCAAAATAGTTTTGAGTTATTAATAGGAATTGTTTTAAGTTTTATAATTTATTTCTTTTCGCAAATGATTCACGCTGTAGGGTTGTCAGGTACAATACCTTTATTATTTTCAGTCATTGCTCCAATTTTAATTTCAATTACAATTGGCAGTTTTATAATTTTACATAGAGAAGATGGATAAATTTATGAATAAAAAATTCATAATACTAATATTATTTATAACTTTCTTTTTAGCTGCTATTAATGCTAGAAGTGAGAGGATATTTTCTAAAAATAAACCAGTAGTTATAAATGCAGATAGAATAGATTACGATAAAGAAAGTAATATTATTACAGCATCAGGAAATGTGGAACTTATAAGTGATAAACAAATCTTAGTAGCTGATAAAGTTGTATATTTTAAAGACTCAGATATTGCAGAAGCAGATGGTAATGTGACCGTTTTAGATGAAGCAGGTAATGTTGCTTTTGCGGATCAAGCAAGTTTATCAGAGAAAATGACTAAAGGTCATATTAAAGACATAAGTATACGCTTTAAAAACCAAGCGGCTTTTGCAGCGGAATCAGCAGAAAAAATTAATGAAAAACAAACTATTTTGTATAATTCTGTTTATTCAGCGTGCAAAGTAAAAAAAGATTATCCACTATGGCAAATTAAATCTGATAAATCTTTAATTGATGAAGAATTAGAAAAGGTATCTCATAAAAATGCTAGATTAGAAGTATATGGATACCCTGTAATTTATACTCCTTATTTTTCGCATCCAACCCCTAAAGCTTCTAGAAAATCCGGCTTTCTAATACCGAGCTACGCAAGTAATGATGATTTAGGAACATCCGTTGAAATACCTTATTATTATAATATTGCACCTAACTTTGATACGACGATTACACTTAAGGCATATACCGAGCAAAATCCTTTATTAAAAAATGAATTCAGAATGATTACTGAAAATAGTAAGACGATTATTAAAAGCTCAATAACTAATCCTACGAAAGAAAATTTAATTAAAAAACGTTATATTAAAGGTCATATTTTCGCTAACACAGAATATAATTTACCAAACAATTGGCTTTTGACTGCAAATTTTAACCGTGCACATGATAAAACTTACCTTAAAAGATATGATATCAATGACCAATTATATTATTTAACATCCAATCTGGATTTAGAAAAATATACAAGCAACGAACATTATCTTATTAAAAATATGTTTTTCCAAGATTTGAGATCAACTTATAATGATATGCCTCGTGTGCTTCCTCATGCTGAGTATAGTTTAATAGTACCAAGAGGTGAATTTAATGAGCAATTCTTTGCAAATATTAGTGCTTTAAATTTAATGCGTGATGATTACGCTAAAATGAAAAGAACTTCAGCTAGTGTTGGGGTGGAACTTCCATTTAATGCTTTTAATGGACATTTATTTAATTGGACTAATTCTTTAAGAATTGATGGTTATTCGACTAAAAAAGTCAGTAGAAGAAATCAACCACTTTCGGAAGGTACTTTAGAAGGGGAAACTGGCAGAGTATTACCTCAAACTAGTTTATTTTGGGAATATCCTTTATTTGATGGGCATAATATTATAACTCCTGTAGCAAATATTATTTATAGCCCTTATGGTAGTAATCCAGAAAAAATTCCGAATGAAGATAGTACTAACGTAGAAATTACAGATAATAATATATTTAAAGATAATAGATATGCAGGCTTTGACATGGTTGAAACAGGCCTGAGAGGCGGTTACGGAATTAGAGTAGATACAAAATTATATAAATATCAAACTGATTTGTTCTTTGGTCAATCATTTAGAAAAAAGGAAAATCAATTAATGCCTCATGTCAGTGGTTTAGGTAACCATTATTCTGATTACGTGGGTCACATATTATTTAACCCTTCTGAAAATCTTAGATTGTTTTATAGATTTAGGTTAGATCACAAAAATTTTGCATGGCACAGAAATGAGATTGGAGCAAGAGGAAGTATAAATAATAAATTAGGCGCAGGCTTTATTTATCATGCTGCTGATTTAAGGGATCAAAATAGTTTACGTAAGCAAAAATCTATTACTGCGGATGCAAGTTATAATTTAAATAAAACTACGTCTTTTAGTGTAAATAGTAGTAAAATTTTAACTAAACGTAGTATAACACCTAATCGTGGTATGATTAATGCAGGTTTTAATTTAAATTATAATCACCATTGTGCAGACTTATCTTTTAGTGTAAAAAGGAATTTTACACGTGACAGGGATATTAGACCTGATACATTATATTTACTTAAAATAACTTTAAAAACGCTTAACTAATATGTGGTCTAAACTTAAATCGTTATTATTATTATTGATAATCTCATTATTTTTCAATAATTCTTTTGCAGGTAAAATTATAGCTTCTGTAGGCGAAAAAGTAATTACAGATTATGATGTTGCCAAACGTGTAGAAATGCTTAGAACTATTGACCCTTCTATTAAACATGTTGATCCAAAAGAAATTAATAATGTAGCTTTAGAGGGACTTATAAATGAAGAACTCTTTTTTATTGAAGCTAAAAAACAAAAAATTGAATTAGAGGATGCTGAAATTCAGAATTCAAAAGCTTTAGTAGAACAACAAAATAATTTAAAACCTGGTGAATTAGAAAAATTTATTAGATCTAAAAATTTAGAACCAAAACATGTTTACAAGCAAATGCAAGCAAGCTTACTTTGGCAAAAAATAGTTTTTCAAAAAATTAGACCTTCATTAAAAGTTGATGATAAAGAATTAGAAAAATTTGTTACAGATTTCAACTTAATAAAAGTAAATACAGTAATTGTTGATGCGATAGATAATAAAAATAATAATAGTAAATTTCTTCAGCTTACTAAACGTTATAAAACGTGTGAAATTTTAGAAAAAGAAGCCAAGAATTTGAAATTTGATGTTGCGAAATTTGAAACTACACTTGCTGATTTAAAGCCTTCAATTTCTTCAAAGCTTTTATATATTAGCCCTGGCAATGTTACTCCTATCATAAAAGAAAATAATCAAATATTTATTGCAGGATTATGTAACAAGTCTTTAAATTTAAGTGAAGAGCAAAAAACAGAAGTTAAAGAAAACATCCTTGAGCAAAAAATAGCCGTAAAGGCTAATATATATTTGAATAAATTAAGAAGAGAAAATTTAGTTCAAATTTACAAATAATCAGTTAAAAAATCTAAGTATCAATAAGTTAAAATTTAATTAATAAATTAACTTGTTTTCGACTTTACTTACATGTTATACTTAAATTATTAATAAAGTATAATTGGAGTATAAGTATGTTAGGTAAAACCACGTCCATGGAGCCATTTTATCCAATTCAACGTAAAATAGAAAGATGGTTAGAACTTAAAAATAATTATATAATTTCACAAGCACATACAGGCAAAGAGCAAAACATTACATTTGAAAAAAATGTAGAATTTGCAAAAGAAGCTGGTTTAACTCCAGAATACTTAACAGCAAATAATTTTGAAGTAGTTAAAGAAGCTTGCGATAAAATGTTTATTAAAGGTGAATATTGTTTACCACTTTTAGATTTAGCAAATCATTATAATCTTATGCATGATATTTATTTTTTACCTGCATATGTTGATATGAAAACTAATAGTGTTTTAATGACTGCTTGGATGGGGCAAGTAAATAGTATCGAACTAAACTGGGTATATGCTAGATTAAATGATAAAGAAAGACATGAACTTATAACTACTTTAAAAACCACATTTATATTAGATGAGACTGAGCTAAAAAAAATTCAGCAAATTGAAGACTTATATAAAAAATTAACTCCTGAACTTACTAATCCAGCTTTAAATGAAAATTGTAATAGAGACATTACTTTATTTGTTAAAAATCTTCAAAACTTAGTTGATAAAAAAGTTATTACCGAAGATGAGAAGAAAACAATTTTTGAATCTATTATATTAACAAAAGATAATATTCAAAAAATTAAAGATAGTAAGTCTTTTAAAATTGTTAGCCAAGGTACTAACCAATTAAAGTCTTTAGTAATAGATGGTGTAGAATTACCTGCTGAATTAACTAGTAACATTATGAATACTATTTTAAGTCATAATAGCTTAACTAAAACTACTGATAAAGAAATGAAAGATTTAAATACATTGACTAAAATTACCACCCAACAACCAGGGATCTCAATGTAACTAAATGTAAAAAGTGTAGATATAAGGGATATTATTCAAATATAATATCTTCAATGTAAAATTCTACACTTTCTTTCATCATAAAATTATTTAAACAAACTCTACCAATAAAGCTCATTTTTTTATCAGAATTTATAACTCTTTCTGCCATTCCTGTATCAACTGCTTTAAAAATAGTAGCTTTAATTGAATTAGTAGGTAATGACTCGTCAACAAGTATTAAACGTAAGGTACCACCTTTTAGTAAATCAGTTTTGATAACTTTACATTTTGTAAGTTTAAAAAGAGGTTCATTATTACCATTTCCATATGGCTCACCATACTTAATATATTCGGTAAGTTGTTTGTTAACAGACATTGCAGAGATTTCACCATCATAATATGAAATATTATAAGCAGGATTATGTTTTAATGCTAAAGATACTCTTTCTGCTAAAAAATTATACAAATCATCTAGCTTATTTTTGGTTACAGTAAATCCAGCGGCCATAGCATGCCCTCCTCCAGCTAAAAGTAATCCAGCATTTTTAGCGCTTACCACCTTAGCTCCTATATCTACTCCTGCTATTGACCTTGCAGATGCTTTACCTATTTCATTATCAAAAGCAATTACGGCACAAGGTTTTCCTGTTTTTTCTTTTATTCTACTACATACTATTCCAATAACGCCAGGATGCCAACCCTCACCACTTGCAAATATTAAAGGTAAATTATTATTATTTATTTGTTCAACTTGTTTTATGGCTTCTTCTAACACTATAGTTTCAATAGTTTTACGCTCACTATTATACCTATCTAATTCCAATGCCATTTGATAAGCCTCATCATAATCATCTGAAGTAAGTAACTTTGTACCTAAATCAGCTCTTCCAACTCTTCCACCTGCATTAATTCTAGGGCCAATAATAAACCCTAAATGATATGTATTTGCAATATTATCTAAGGAAGCCACATCGCAAAGTGCTGCAATCCCTTTATTCAATCGTTTAGATATTATTTTTAAACCTTGCGTTACGAAAGCTCGATTAAGGCCTGTAATTGTCATAACATCACATACGGTTCCTAAAGCTACAAGATCTAATAAACATAAAATATTTGGCTCATTTAATTTAGTAAAATAATTATTTTGCCTTAAAGTTACATGTAATCCTGCCATAACAATAAAACTAACACCAACGGCAGCTAAATTTTTATGCGGAAAATCTTCATCTAATCTATTAGGATTAACAATTGCCAAAGCCTCAGGAAAAACGGAATCACTTAAATGATGATCTATAACAATAACGTCAACTCCGAGTTTTTTAGCTTCAAGGATAGGTTCAAAAGCAAGCGTTCCACAATCAACTGTAATAATAACTTTTGCACCGTCATATGCAAATTTTTTAAAAGCAGTAGAATTAGGTCCATACCCTTCTTTTATTCTGTCAGGTATATAAACTTCAAAATTATAAAAACCTATCATTTTGAAGTATCTTGCTATTAAAGCTGAAGATGTAGCTCCATCAACATCATAATCACCAAAAACAATTATTTTTTCATTCTTCTCAATTGCATGATAAATTCTTTTTATTGCCTTTTCTGAGTCTTTTAAAGAAAATGGATCTGGTAAAAGGCTTTTAATAGTTGGAGTTAAGTATCCATCAATTTGTTCAATATTATCGTTACGAGCCAGTATTATTTTAGCTGTGAGCTCAGAAATATTATACTTTTGTTTAACATACATCACATCTCGTTCAAGGTGATCCTTAGGAACCCAAAGATTATTTTTTACAGATAAGTTTATCATAAATTAAACCTGTTCCGCTTTATAAAGCATTATAAGACTTAATAAAATTGCGAATAAAATGTTTAAATAAATAATAACTACATAAGATTGACTTCTGCCGCTAAGAGTAATTCCTAAAATAGCAACTACTAATATTATAGCTATTAAAACTGCTAGCTGGAATAATCTAATAAAATAACCGTATCTACTATATTTGCTGCTTATAAGCATTATTGCACTTAATGAACCTAAAATTAAATTTAATAATGGCCAAGATAATCTATTGTGCAACTCTGAAAATAATTTACCATTAATTTCAGGTTTGATTTTTTCTTCTTTTAGTAAATCTATTATTGTTCTTTCTTCAGGCTCAAGCCAGTTTTCATCATCAATTTTAACAAAATTACTAATGTTAATTGGAAAATTATCAAAATATACCATTGAAACTTTTCCCTTCTTTTTCTCTTGCCTATTTCCAGAAAATAACTCGAAAATTGTTTCATTATTATTTGAAATCACTTTAGCTTCTTTAGCCATTATAACTACATCTTTATTAGGGTCTCTTTTATCACTAACCATTATTCCCTTAAAGTGTCCGTTATTTATAATCTGATCAATATAAATTATAAGACCCTTAATTGGCTCAGTAAAAACTCTTTCTTGAAGGACCATTGCTGCATAATGATGCTGTAAAAAAGTTTTTTTATTATGAAACATTTGGTTAGAAATAGGGCTTATAAAAAATGAGAATAAATATGAAATTAAAGTAACTGTAGTAGCAAAATAAATTGCAGGTTTAATAATTTGATAATTACTTAAACCTGTAGATTTCATTACAGAAATTTCATTATCACTAATAAGTTTGTGATAATAAAAGATTATACCTATACTGATAGCTACTGGTAAAATAATATTTATAAATGAAGGTAAAAGCATCATTGTAATACTTAGTACTACAGCAAAATCTACCCCTCTGCTTACAATCAAATCAATGAATCTGAGAGACTGTGTTAACCATACTATAGAAGTACATAAAAGTACTACTACAAGAACAGGACTTATAAGCGATTTGTATATATATCTTGCTAATATCATTTTGGTAAATTTATATCATTTGTATTGGAGCATCTTTATCATAATATTTTTTATAATTTTGTACATTATGAAGTTGATAATGCCACCACTCGTATTGATAATAATTCCATCCCGAAAGTGTCATTATCCCAAGTAAAATCGCTCTATTTTTCTGTGCTAATTTAGAAATATTTTTATTACCATGATGCGCATGTTCTTCAAAAGAATCAAACTCTGTCCCCATATCTAATTCTTCGCCTTCTTCATCTACAAGAGTTAAATCAATTGCAATACCACGGCAATGCGTAGCTTCTCCAGTTAAGGGATTAGAAACATAATTTGTTCCTGGAAATGCATCATAAAAAATTTGTTGAACTTCAATTGGTCTAAAACCATCAAAAACTTTTATTTTAAAACCCATCCTATTTGCTAATTCAGAAGCCTTAGCTAATTTTTCTGCTGCTTCTTGATGAAGCATTAAAGCTGGATTTTTATACACTGCTTTATTAATAAAATTATTTTCAGTGCCATAAACTAAATCTAGTACTAAATTTAATTTTTTATGATCAATTACAACGAGCGACATTATTTACTCCTTTAATTATATGAGTTGGTGGAATTATAAACATTTAAAACAATTTTGAAAATAAAGAATTAGACACGTAAATGTATTATTTTATAAAAAAATTTATTGAAGTTAATTTAAATGAAATTAATATTTTAATTAACATTTCATTTAGGACTAAATCATGCCATTAAATAATTCGACTTCTTCGCACACTACTTCCCTAATATACAATGAGCTTAATTTTTTAAGAAATCTTAATATTTATGTGCCGCATGTAAATTTCCCTGATATGCAAATTGTGCATGAAATTAGCCATTATAATAAACTTATGAATAAATTCAGTGATCGCTTAAGTAATTTATTAGGTAATATTATTTATGAATTAAGATTACATGATATTGAATATCTATGCAATAATATCTATACCTTAGAAAATTTAGCTAAACTAAAATTACAAATTAATCATATTTTTAAAGTTGATCACGGATTTGATTTTAAAACTAATCTATTAATTAATTTTCAAAAAATTAAGGTGCTTATAAAAAAATTTCATCAAGTAAAGATGCTATGTTTATTTTTTGGTAATAATAAGATTAATGATATTTTTATAAACTGGGAAATAAAACCTATAATCTTTTTATTAAAGCATTATAGGCAAGCAAAGTGGCTTAAGCTTTCTTCTGATATTAATATATTCGACTTTTACAATAAGGAAATTTTTTATTCATTATTAGAAAATAGTCCATTCGCTCTTACTCTTATAAGAGATTTTGGTTTCACGAATTACGATTTTGAAAGTTTATCTACTAGTAAATTTAATATTTTTTCAAATGAAATTGTAAGATTAAGTCGTATTAAAAATTTATTTAATGCCATTACACCTGGTCAGTTAAATGAGTTTACTGACAGTGAATGGAAAAATATCTTTATGAATTACGGTAATTTTAATTCTCCGGAGTTTAACTTATTATTTAAAATAGCTCCCAAGTACATTAAGGATAGATTAGATTTTTTAATTAAATATGAGACCAAAATTATTGAAAACGGTTTTGACAATAAGTTTTTAAGTAAAATGTTTATTGACTATTCAACTAACGAATATCAACTTTCTTATTTATTTACCTATTTATCTAAACTTAGGGTTTTAATTAGTGAAAATGAATTAGAGAACCAATTTACTAGTACATACATTAATTTTTTTAAACCCGAAAATATAGAAATATCAAAAGTTTTAATTAATAATTTTGATTTGTTTCCTAACTTACAAAAAAAACTGACCATAAATGAAATTTTTGATAGGGAAAATTATAAAATAATTACAGAAGCTCTTTATTCTTTTAGAAAAGAAAAAAAAGAAGCAACACCTTTATATTCTTTAGACGAAAATTGTATAAGAAATAAAGTTGATCAGAAAAACAATATAAAAGAAAAAACACGTTAAAATAAAAATGCCTAGATAACACTCATTATCTAGGCATTTTTATAAAACCTTAATAATTTACGCCGCTTCTCTCCAAGCATTTTCCATACTAAATAACTTGCGTAATAACATATTATTTAATTTATGACCTGAACAGTAAGCTTGAACTTTACCTTTAATATAGCCACCTGCTAAATATACATCGCCAATGCAATCTAATACTTTATGCCTTACAAATTCATCTTTAAATCTTAAACCATCTTGATTTAAAATTTCGTCTCCATTAACAACAATAGCGTTTTCTAATGAACCACCTTTAGCAAGGCCAATTTTTCTTAAATATTCAACCTCGTGAGCAAAACCGAATGTGCGAGCTCTACTAATATCATTTTTAAAAGAACTATCACCTGCGTCTAAATAATAAGCTTGCTTTCCTATTACTTTAGTATCAGGAAAATCTATTGAAAGTTCTACTTCAAATGTTTCTGAAGGAATTAAAGTAATATAAGCATTCCCTTCTTTAACTGTTACTTCTTTAGTTATTTCTATAATTTTTCTTTTAGCATTTTGTGTAACAATACCTGCAGATTCAATTAAAAATACGAAAGGCTCAGAACTACCATCCATTATTGGTAATTCTTGATTATTAACTTCAATTTTTGCATTATCAATACCGCAACCCCAAAGTGCTGCCATTAAGTGTTCAACTGTGGAAACACTAACTCCATGTTCATTTGCAAGAACTGTACATAATTGAGTATTTGAAACATTGCTATATTTTGCTTCAATAATGTTATTTTCTGATAAATCTGTACGTATAAATTTTATTCCAAAATTTTCATCTGCAGGTAAAATATTTAAATGTACTTGAACGCCACTATGTACCCCTTGTCCAAAGCAGCTAACTTTATGCGCGATAGTTTGTTGATAATGATTCATCATAATTATTACTTTTTTAACCTTTTAATTATATCTATTGTTTACCATACAAGATTATTAACTATTTTGACAATTTAGTATTTATTACATTTTCTTACATAAAAATTTTTTGTAATTTCAGCAAACTACTTGCTTAAGGTGATTGGTTGAGGTATATATTGCCCAAATCATTATACAATTTAAAAGCGTAGGCACTATGAGAGTTTCCCAAAAGGTTAAAAAAATTCTAAGTTGTTATGAAAGTGATAATGTTGGTACTAAAACTAATATTGTACGCCTTTTAATGGCAGGAAAATTAGGCGGTACAGGAAAAATGGTTATTTTACCTGTAGATCAAGGTTTTGAGCATGGTCCTGCTAGAAGTTTTGCAATTAACCCAGATGCTTATGATCCGCACTATCATTTTAAACTAGCAATTGATGCTGGTTTAAATGCTTATGCTGCTCCTCTTGGGATGATTGAAGCAGGCGCAGACACTTTTGCAGGTCAAATTCCAACTATTCTAAAAGTTAATAGCGCAAACTCCCTTTTAAGGAAAGGCGGTATACCTGATCAAGCTATTACTGGTACACCTCGTGATGCTATTAGACTTGGATGTTCAGCTATTGGCTTTACAATTTACCCTGGCTCAGATGCTTCTCTTGAAATGATTTCTACAATTAGAGAAATGGCTGAGGAGGCTAAATCATATGGCCTTGCAGTAGTAATTTGGTCATATCCTCGTGGTGGAGATTTGACTAAAGAAGGCGAAACAGCAATTGACGTATGTGCATATGCAGCTCATATAGCAGCTCTTTGCGGCGCTCACATAATTAAAGTAAAACCTCCTACAGAAGTAGTTTTTGATAATGAAGCTAAAAAAGTATATGAAAAACAAAAAATTAAGGTCTCTACAGCTACTGATAGATTTAAACATGTAGTAGATTCATGTTTCAACGGTAGAAGGATAGTAGTATTTTCGGGTGGGGCTAGTAAATCTTTAGAAGACGTATACGAAGAGACAAAAGCTATTCGTGATGGTGGAGGTAATGGATCCATTATTGGAAGAAACTGTTTCCAACGTCCAAGGGCTGAAGCATTAGCAATGCTTAACAAAATTATTAATATTTATTTAGGTAAAGAATAAATAATGGCCGCAATATACTTGGTAGTTCATTCACTTACAAATATAGAAGAATTTTTAGCTAATAACAAAGTTAGTGTAATTTTATCAAAAGTTCCTACTGACAATGAATTAACTAACTTGATTGCATTAGCTCATAGTAAACTTATACCTGTAATTATTCCGAATGATGTTGATAAAGTCATTAAATATAAGGCCGATGGCGTTCATTTTGAAAATATAAAAAATGGTAATTTAGAGCAACTTATAACTAATGCTAAATTAAAACTCTCAGAAGCTCATACTGTAGGAATTAATACAAACAATTCTATAGATGTAGCCATGGCCGCTTCAGAACTTGATGTTGATTATATTATGTTTAACAATGATTCACCTCAAATGCAACAAACTATAAATAATTGGTTAACAGATACTAATATTCCTGTTGTAGTATTTGATAAACAAGATATAAATAATATAGAAAATAATGAAGCTGATTTTATAGCTATAGAATTAAACTAAATTATGAGTTTATAAGAGGATTTTTACATGAAAATAAGCGCAAATTCGATAAAAGCAGGCCATATTCTTGAGCATAATGGCGGCTTATATGCTGTAACTAAAACACCAGTTCATACTCAACCTGGTAAAGGTGGAGCCTATGTTCAGGTAGAAATGAAAAATATTAAAACTGGAACTAAAGTTAATGAAAGATTTAGTTCTTCTGATGATGTTACTAAAGCAAGATTAGAGACTAAAGATTATCAATATTTATATTTACAAGATGATAAAATCGTTCTTATGGATCAGGAAACTTACGAGCAAATTGAAATCCCTGCTGAAATGCTAGGAGAAAGAATAGCTTTCTTATCTGATGGAATGATAGTTGTTGTGGAAGTTCATAATGAGCAACCTATTACTATCAAACTTCCTGAAACGGTAGTTTGTGAGATTGTTGAATCAGAACCTGTTATTAAGGGTCAAACAGTAACTTCTTCATATAAACCAGCTAAACTTGATAATGGTCTTAGAATAATGGTTCCACCATTTATTGATGTAGGTACTAAGGTTGTAGTTAGAACTGAAGATGTAACATATGTTGAGAGAGCAAAATAGTGATGACTTCTCCTTCAGTGCATTCACCTATTTTAGCCTCTATTTTAAAAGCGGTTAGTACTGCAACAAAGCATATATTACGTGACTTTAGAGAAATTGATTTATTACAAAATTCTAAGGCTGGAACTTTAAATTTTGCTTCTAAAACCGTAAGCCGTATAGAACAATTATTAGTGCAGGAGCTAAATAAGGCAAGATCAGATGCTGCAATTTTAGGAGTTGACAAAACCTATATAAGCTCTGATTCAAACAGTAGGTTTTTTATTATTCCTTTAGATAGCTTTAACAATTTTATGCATGCAATTCCATTTTTTGCTACCGGTATTGTGTATGAGAAAAAAAATCTTCAAGGTGAATTTGAAGCTCAATCAATTGTTATAGATGTTCCTATTCAAAGAGAAATATATATTGCAGAAAAAGGAAATGGCGCGTGGCGCGAAGCTTTTGCTGAAGCAAATGCAGATAATAGCCGTTTAAGAGTTTCTCAAAGAAAAATCCCCGAAGAAATTTTAGTATGTTCTTCTTCAGAAATAAAATCTAACGATGGTTTTATATATAATAAATTTACAACAGGAAGCGTGTTAATTGATTTAGCATATTTTGCTTCTGGAAGATTTGACCTTTTCACTTCGAATAATAAATATCTAGAAAAGTTTTCTTTAATTGGTACTGAAGCAGGTGGAATGATTAAAGGAAATGAAAATAATACACTTTATTTAACAAATGTCTCTTTGATATAATCATTAAATTACTTTTATATTCATAGAAATTTAAGGGCTTTAATAAAAGCCCTTAAATTTAATAGTATTATAGAATTATACAACGTGTGTTTTTATCCACGCTTTGTTGCTGAGTAGATTGTTCTTCCGCAGCCACTCTAAAATCTCTTACCGATTGCTCTAATTTATTTATCGCTTCTTCAATTTGAGTTACACTATTTTGTTTTTCACTTTTTTCAGAATTACTGATATTATCTTTTAAAGACGCAACCTTTTCATTTGCAAGTTCAACATCTTTTTGAAGAACAATTTGATTATCTTCTTCTTTTCCAAGAATCGTTCTAGTTAAATCAGTGACTTCCTCAATTGATTTTTTGTTGTTAACCTCATTATACTTAATTTCCTCTTTAACAGTTTTATAGGATTTTCCATTTAAAATTCCTGCAAAAATTATTGCAAAATTAGAACCAACAACTTTTTTAAAGCCTTGTTTTAATACAGCAGCTTTTAATTCACTTATAGCAACATATACTGGATGCTCTTTCATCTTAGCAATTTTCTCTTCACTGAGCTGGTTTTCATCGCATTTTGACTTGATAAATTCAAAATTATCTTTTTCAGCTTCTAATCTTCTTGCATCATTTTCTAATGCTGGATGATAGTACATTACTAATGTATTACGAATGCCCTCGCTAAATTTTTCCCAGTTATTTTTAAGATATTCATTATTTATCTTTGCATTTGCTGAATAAAAAAGCGCGAATGTTGCAATACTTTTAATTGGAGCATCTTTAAATACTAAATCGCTTTTAAAATTTGTTCTAGGATTTGTTGTTAACATTAAAGCTAAAAATGCATAATCATCACGTATAATTAATTCATTCCAGAATGCTTTATATAAATCTTCTTTATATTTAATATCTGCTGAATTTGCGTAATCAAATATAATACCTTTTCCACCATACATTACTAGAGCTTTTGCAAAAGATGGATATTCTTTATCAAAATAGAAAAATAAAGTTGCTTGTGAAGGTGTTACTACAAAACCATTATCTACCTTTTTCTCCATTAAAAGTTTATATACCTCTTCTGTGTTTAAACCTTTAGATTTACACTCTTTGTATAAATCGTATACTTGCTCAATTTTTTGGTTGAATTGATAACTTTTTCCATTAAATTCTTTTACAAAGCTAGTTTTAGAGAACTCATCTTTTTTTAAATTACCAAAACCATTTAGTAAACACTCATTTATCAAAGCTTTATATTCAGGCTCTTGAGATAAACTTTGCTCTATTGTAGCATTAATTTTTTCTTCTTTACTAACATCTTCAATTTTAGCATTTTGAGATTCACTTACCTTTTCTCTACTAGGCGCTTCAGCTAAAACTTCGTTAGTTTGCACTTCATTATTTACTTCAACATTTTCTACAGTTATATCTTGAGTAGATTCCTGTCCTGTAAAGTAACCAAAAATTTTACCAAGCATAATTTATACCCCTTATTTAATAAGTTGATTTCTATTCGAAGATATTAACAAAAATGGATTACAACCCTCTGAATATTAATAAAATTTTATTTAAATCTAGAGTTAAAATCAATAGCTTTAAACTTAATTTTCAGTAAACTTTTAAATTTGTTAGTAGATGTTTTATAATCAGTGGAGGAATAAGTTATGAAAACAGTTACATTCAAATGTCTTGAAAATATTAGATCTATTTTTGACAATCATAAAGCTGATGAAATTGAAACACTTTTGATAGATCAAATAGGTAGATATGCAGAAAAAGATTGGATTAATGAAAGCGCTCATTCCCCAGATGCTGTAAAGGCGTACGATAATTTTTCACCAATGGTTTGGCAAGAATTTAAAAATTTAAAGCATCTGTCTATTTCAATTGAATTTAGCTGTCTTAGCATATTATCCTATTTACCAAAACTTGAGACATTAAATATAAAAATAATATTCCACACCTCTTTTCTTTCTAAATTTAAAAAAATAATTTTACCAAATTTGAAACATTTAAATATAGACTTTGTTTCAAATGACACACCTATTAACATAATTACTATATTAGAGGATATTATGCCTCCCGTTGAAATTACTAAAAATTTAACATCTTTTAGTCTTAAAAGTACTAGAAATTATAATATTGAACCAATTTTAATTCGTGATTTAAAGTTTTTAAAAAATGCTGTTAATCTTCGCACATTGAGCTTAACTGAATGTAATCTTAAAAACTGGAAAATATTAAGCGTATGTAAGAATTTAATTTCTCTAGATTTGCGTGATGTTAGAGCCGCTGAAGGAGAAACAGCACTTCCACTTTTACCTAAATTAGAAAATTTATCATTAACTAATATTATTCAGGCTCAACAAATTATTAGTAATACTCCTCCTCTACTAAGCGTAACTTCACTAAAAATTTTTAATGCTTACCTTGGCAAAACTATTAATTTAAACTCTATTAATTCTATATTTCCTAATTTAAAAATATTTTCCTGTTCTGCTTATAATATTAAAAGTTTTAGTTCCCTTCCTTTAATGGCAAAATTAGAATCTGTAGATGTTATAGGTGCTACGTATACTAATGACCCAGGAAATTCAATTTTTATTGACCTTAAAGATCTTGTAAAGCAGCCTAAACTAAGTAGCATTAATTTTAATATTTATGGATTTAAAGATTGGATTGGATGGGGGAATTACATGTCTACTTTATTTACACTTGCAAATTTAAACTTAACAAAGAATATAAGTATAACTTCAAATGATAAGACTTTTGATAAGCATTTAGAAAGATTAATTAATTCACGTAAAACAGTAGGGTTTTATAATGCAGTGTCTTATGGTATCAGTAAGGGTATTGATGTAACGAAAAATAAAGCTATTGATGGATTTAGAAGCGGTGTAGATAAAAGTAAGAAAATTATTAGGTCATGTACTATACAATAATTAATGTAAAAATAAAAAAGGGCTCTAAATTTAGAGCCCTTTTTTATTACTTTTTACCAATTATTAACTAGCTAGCTTCAGCTTTTGATTCAGCTTCAGCTTCTTGAGCCTGCTCTTGTTGTTTTTTAAGAATGTCTCTATCTCTTTGGCTTGCAACACGTTTAACCTTATTAACATAGAAACCTGTACCTGCAGGAATTAGTCTACCTACAATTACGTTTTCTTTTAAGCCGATTAATCTATCAACTTTACCTTTTACAGCCGCTTCAGTTAATACACGAGTTGTATCTTGGAAGGAAGCCGCAGAAATAAATGATCTAGTTTGTAGCGAAGCTTTTGTAATACCTTGAAGTACTGGAATAGCACGTGCAGGTTTATAACCTTCTGACACAGCTTTTTCATTCACTTCATCAAATTCTTCTCTATCAACTTGTTCACCAGCAAGGAATGTAGTTTGACCTGCATCCATAATTTCTACTTTTTGTAACATTTGACGTAAAATCACTTCAATATGCTTATCATCGATTTTTACACCTTGTAAGCGATAAACTTGTTGAATTTCATTTACCATATATCTTGTTAATGCTTCTACACCCATTACACGTAAGATATCATGTGGAACTGGATTACCATCCATAAGAAGGTCACCTTTTCTAACATAATCACCTTCGTTTACTGTAACGTGCTTACCTTTTGGAATTAAATATTCAATTGGTTCGCTTCCTTGATCTGCTGGCTTAATGACAATTCTACGTTTGCTTTTGTAATCTTTACCGAATTCAACAACACCTTCAATATCACTAATAATAGCATGATCTTTTGGTTTACGAGCTTCAAATAATTCTACGACTCTTGGAAGACCACCAGTAATATCACGAGTTTTAGTAGATTCACGTGGAATACGAGCAATTACGTCACCTGCATGAACTTTATCATTATCAGCAATACTTAAGATCGCATTAATTGGTAAGAAATATCTTGCTTCTAAACCATTAGCTAAACTAATAATATTTCCATTTTCATCAAATATACTAATTCTTGGTCTTAATTCAGCACCACGACTTTGCTGTTTCCAATCGATAATTACTTTACTTGAAATACCTGTTGATTCATCCATTACTTCACGCATTGAGACACCTTCTACAAGGTCAGTATAACGAGCGACACCTGTTTTCTCAGTAATAATTGGAATAGTATATGGATCCCATTCGGCTAGACGAGTACCTTTCTTAACTTTAGTTCCTTCATCATGATAAAGTTTTGAACCATAAGGAACTTTATGACGTGCTCTTTCGTTACCATTATCATCAATAATTAATAATTCACAGTTACGACTCATTACAACCGAACGGCCTTGGCTATCAATTACTATATTTCTATTTACTAATTTAATGACGCCATCAAGGGAGGCTTCAACACTTGAGCTTTCAATACTCTTTGTCGCAGCACCACCAATATGGAATGTACGCATTGTAAGCTGAGTACCTGGTTCACCAATTGATTGCGCAGCAATTACTCCGATAGCTTCACCGACACTTACAATCGAGCCAGTAGCAAGATCACGACCATAACATTTAGCACATACACCTGTTTTGGTTTCACAAGTAATTACTGAACGTATCATTACTGCATCAATACCAGCAGCTTCAATTTTATCTACTGTTCTTTCTTCAACTAAATCACCGGCTTTAACTATTAGGTCACCTGACACTGTATGACGAACATCGCGTGCTGAAGTTCTTCCTAAAATGGCTTCTGCAAGTGGAATTACAATTTCACCACCATCAATTACAGGACGAGCTTCAAGGCCAGATGTTGTTTCACAATCAAATTCAGTAACAATACAATCTTGAGAAACGTCAACAAGCCTACGAGTTAAGTAACCAGAGTTAGCGGTTTTAAGCGCGGTATCTGCAAGACCTTTACGTGCACCATGCGAAGAGTTAAAGTATTCAAGTACCGTTAGACCTTCTTTAAAGTTAGAAATAATTGGAGTTTCAATAATTTCACCAGATGGTTTAGCCATAAGACCACGCATACCTGCTAACTGTTTAATCTGAGCTGCAGAACCACGCGCACCAGAGTGAGCCATCATCCAAATGGAGTTAACTTTTTGTTGGTTATTTTTCTCTGTATTTGTAACATCACCAGCTGAAATTTCTTTCATCATATCGTCCGCGACTTTATCAGTACAACGTGACCATGCATCAATCACCTTGTTGAATTTCTCACCACTTGTAATTAAACCGTCTGAATATTGTCTTTCAAACTCTCTAATTTCCTCAATAGTATCATTGATATGTGTTTGTTTTGTATTTGGTACAAACATATCATCTTTACCAATCGAAATACCTGATTTACAAGCATTAGTAAAACCTAATTCCATAAGTCTATCACAGAATATCACTGTATTCTTCTGACCACATTCACGATATACTGTATCAATAAGATTTGAAATTTCTTTTTTAGTTAATAACTTATTTACTGATTCAAATGGAACATAATGTTCTTTCGGTAAAAGATCAGCAATCATCATTCTTCCAGCTGTAGTTTCTACTAAAGTAGTTTTAAAGCTACCATCATGAATTTTTGCAGTCCGTTTACATTTAATTTTTGTATGTAATGTAATAACCTTATTATGTAAAGCGTGTTGTATTTCGCCCATAGTTGCAAATGCCATGCCTTCGCCAACCTCATTTTCAAGCTCTAAGGTTAAATAGTATAATCCTAATACGATATCTTGAGATGGTACTATAATAGGTTTACCATTTGAAGGAGCTAAAATATTATTTGTCGACATCATAAGTACGCGTGATTCAAGTTGCGCTTCAAGTGAAAGCGGAACGTGAACAGCCATTTGGTCTCCGTCGAAGTCTGCGTTAAATGCCGCACACACTAATGGATGCAATTGAATAGCCTTACCCTCAATTAAAACAGGCTCAAACGCTTGAATACCTAAACGGTGAAGTGTAGGAGCACGGTTTAATAATACTGGATGTTCTCTAATTACTTCTTCTAAAATATCCCATACTTCCGGTCTTTCGCTTTCAACCATTCTCTTAGCGGTTTTAATAGTATTAGAAATACCATACATTTCTAATTTTGAATAAATGAATGGTTTAAATAATTCTAAAGCCATTTTCTTTGGTAAACCACATTGATGTAGCTTAAGTGTTGGACCTACTACAATTACTGAACGACCAGAATAGTCTACACGCTTACCTAAGAGATTTTGACGGAATCTACCTTGTTTACCCTTAAGCATATCACTAAGTGATTTAAACGGACGCTTATTAGCATTTTTAACAACTCTTCCTCTTCTACCATTGTCAAATAAAGCATCTACCGCTTCTTGTAACATTCTCTTTTCATTACGCACGATTATATCAGGAGCGCGTAATTCAAGAAGTCTTTTTAAACGGTTATTACGATTAATAACACGACGGTAAAGTTCATTTAAATCAGAAGTAGCGAATCTACCTCCATCTAACATTACAAGAGGACGTAGTTCTGGTGGCATTACAGGAACCACATCAAGAATCATCCATTCAGGTTTATTATCTGATTCAAGAAAATCTTCAATTAATTTTAGTCTTTTTACTAATTTTTTCTTTTTAATTTCAGATGTTGTTTCTGTTAAATCCGCTCTTAATTCCTCACGAATTTTTTTTAGATCAAAGTCTTGAAGCATTTTTTTCACAGCTTCTGCTCCAATCATTGCAGTAAACGCATCTTCACCAAAATCATCCTGAGCTCTCATATATTGATCTTCAGTTAAAAGTTCAGCATATGAAAATGGAGATAATCCTGGTTCAACAATTACATATGATTCAAAATAGAGAATCTTTTCAAGATCCTTTAGACTCATATCAAGTAATGTACTAATCCTAGACGGTAAGGATTTTAAAAACCATATATGGGCAACTGGTGTGGCAAGTTCTATATGCCCCATTCTTTCACGTCTAACTTTAGATGTTGTAACTTCAACACCACATTTTTCACATATAAGCCCGCGATATTTCATGCGCTTATATTTACCGCATAAACATTCATAATCTTTTACTGGACCAAAAATCCTGGCACAGAAAAGACCATCTCTTTCGGGTTTAAAGGTACGATAGTTAATTGTTTCAGGCTTTTTGACTTCACCAAATGACCAAGACCTAATAACCTCAGGGCTTGCTAAACTAATTTTAATAAAGTCAAAGTGCTGTACTCCGGTTTGACCAAAAACGCTAAATGCACTATTCATTTAAAACTCCACACCTTTTATTTTATTCTTGAAACTCTTCGTTATCCATATCAATGTTCAAGCATAATGAACGCAATTCTTTTACCATTACATGGAATGATTCTGGAATACCACATTCGAAGTTTTGATCGCCTCGAATAATAGATTCATATATTTTAATCCTACCTGTAACGTCATCTGATTTTACAGTAAGCATTTCTTGTAATGTATAAGATGCACCATATGCTTGTAATGCCCAACATTCCATTTCCCCAAATCTTTGACCACCAAAATGTGATTTACCACCTAATGGTTGCTGTGTAACAAGACTGTAAGGTCCAATAGAACGAGCGTGAATTTTATCATCAACTAAGTGATGTAATTTCAACATATATATATAACCTACTGTTACTTTACGTTCGAAAGCTTCACCTGTTCTACCATCGAATAGCGTAACTTGGCCTGAACTATCTAAGCCTGCAAATTCAAGCATTTTGTTAATATCTTTTTCTTTTGCACCGTCAAATACTGGAGTAGAAAAATACGCCCCTCTTTTTAATTTTTTAGCATATTCAATTACATCTGCATCAGATAGTTTTTCAACAGCTCTTGCACTTTTTTGACCTTCGTACATATCTGAAAGCTTAGAACGCAGCTCAGTTACATTTTCTTCTTTAGATTCAATTTTTCTGAGCATTTCACCTATTTGCTTACCTATACCAGCAGAAGCCCAGCCTAAGTGAGTTTCAAGAATTTGTCCTATATTCATCCTTGAAGGTACACCAAGTGGATTTAACACCATATCAACAGGGGTTCCATCTTCCATAAATGGCATATCTTCAGCAGGTAAAATCCTTGAAATAACACCTTTATTTCCATGGCGTCCAGCCATTTTATCACCAGGCTGTAATTTATGCTTTGTTGCAAGATATACTTTAACAACTTTTAAAGCACCCTGTGGTAAATCATCACCAGATTGTACTTTCTCAACTTTAGCATTGAAGCGTTTATTTAATTGTTCAACCATGTAGTTAAATTGCTGTTTCATGGTTTCAATTTCGTTAGTAACCTTTTCATCAGCTACTACAAATTGCCAATATTGACCTCTACTATAATTAGAAAGAACCTCTTTATTAATTTTAGAACCAGGTTTTGCGCCTTTTGGCCCTGCAATTATTTCTTGATTCATTAAAACTTGAGCTAATCTACCATAATAGTAATTTTCTAAAATAACCTGTTCATCATCACGGTCTTTAGCTAGTCTTTCAATTTCTTGTCTTTCAATTGCTAACGCTCTTTCATCTTTTTCAACACCACGGCGTGACAATATTCTAACTGATACGATTGTACCTGTTACTCCAGGTGGTACATGTAATGAAGAATCTCTTACATCAGCAGCTTTTTCACCAAATATAGCACGTAGTAATTTTTCTTCTGGTGTCATTGGCGATTCGCTTTTTGGCGTAACTTTACCAACTAAAATATCACCAGGTTTTACTTCAGCACCCACATGTACTATACCTGTTTCATCTAAATGTCTTAAACTTTCTTCACTTACATTGGGTATATCACGTGTAATTTCTTCAGGGCCTAATCTTGTGTCACGTGCAACTACTTCAAATTCTTCTATATGAATTGAGGTAAATACATCATCTTTTACTATTCTTTCTGAAATAAGAATTGAATCTTCAAAGTTATAACCATTCCAAGGCATGAATGCTACAAGTACGTTACTTCCAAGTGCTAATTCACCATTATTTGTACTTGGACCATCTGCAATAACTTGTCCCTTCTGAACGTATTCGCCTACTTTAACTAACGGCTTTTGAGTAATACATGTATTAAAGTTTGAGCGTTGATATTTAAGTAAATTATAGATATCTACGCCTGGTGATTCTTGATCATCACTACTATCAGCTCTTATTACTATCCTTGTACTATCTACCTGATCGATAAAACCACTTCTTCTTGCAATTACTGTTACTCCAGAGTCTTGTGCTACTAACCCTTCTATACCAGTACCTACAAAAGGCGCATCAGTGTAAACGAGTGGTACAGCTTGACGTTGCATGTTTGATCCCATAAGAGCACGGTTCGCGTCATCGTTCTCTAAGAATGGAATTAACGAAGCTGCAACAGATACTAATTGCATTGGTGTTACGTCAATAAAATCAATCTTATCAGGCGACGCCATAATAAAATCACCATTTTTACGACATGATACTAAATGTTCTAAGAATTTACCATTTTCATCAATAATTGCATTTGCCTGAGCAATAGTATATTTACCTTCTTCAATTGCAGATAGATAAATAACTTCATCGGTTACCATTTGATCGGTAACTTTACGATATGGACTTTCAATAAAACCATGCTTATTAATACTTGCAAAAGTTGCAAGAGAGTTAATAAGACCAATATTTTGACCTTCCGGAGTTTCAATTGGGCAAATACGACCATAATGTGTTGGATGTACGTCACGTACTTCGAAACTTGCTCTATCTCTTGTAAGACCACCAGGCCCTAAAGCTGACAATCTTCTCTTATGAGTAATTTCTGAGAGTGGATTAGTTTGATCCATAAATTGGGATAATTGCGATGTTCCAAAGAATTCACGAACAACACTTCCAAGTAATTTAGAGTTAATAAGATCATGAGGCATAACTGTGTCTATATCTACACTTGTCATTCTCTCTAAAATTGTTCTTTGCATTCTTACTAAACCAATACGGAATTGGTTTTCTACAAGTTCCCCTACTGATCTTACCCTACGATTACCTAAGTGATCGATATCATCGATTACACCTAAACCATCACGTATTTTAATAAGAGTTCTAATGATATTAATAATATCATCTTTTGTTAAAACTCTTAAATTTTCATCAGCGTTTAATTCAACCCTTGCATTAATTTTTACACGGCCTACTACTGAAAGATCATATCTATCTTGATTAAAAAATAGGTTTTCAAATACTGATTGAGCAGCTTCAAATGTTGCTGGCTCACCTGGACGCAATACACGGAAAATATCTAGTAAAGCGTCTTCGATAGTTAAATTTTTATCAGCGAATAATGTATTTCTAATATAAGGTCCTACAGTAACATGGTCTATACCAAGTAATGAAACATCTTTAATGCTTAGATTATTTATTGCTTCAATTGCACTTTCTGTTAACTCGTAACCCGCTTCAAACAATACTTCACCGGTACTTTTATCTATAATATCTTCAGCTAAAAAACCACCTATTAAATCTTCATCATCAATAAGGTAATTTTCCAAACCTTCTTCAATTAATTTTTTGCCTAAACGTGGGGTAATTTTAGTACCAGCTTCTACTACTACTTTACCACTGTTCGCATCAACAATAGGTTTTGTAAGTTTTGTGCCTCTAAACTTTTCAATATTAAATTTAGCAGACCATTGTTTATTTTTTCTTGTATATTTTTGTGTAGTATAAAATAAATCATATATTTCTTTAGTTGAATACCCTAATGCTCTGAGTAAACTTGAAACGTATAATTTTCTTTTTCTATCAATTCTAAAGTAAATTAAATCTTTAGCATCATATTCAAAGTCTAACCATGAACCTCTATACGGTATAACTCTTGCAGAATATAGGTATTTACCTGAAACGTGTGTTTTACCACCATCATGATCAAAGAAAACACCAGGAGAACGGTGCATTTGTGATACAATAACTCTTTCTGTACCATTAATAATAAAGGTACCATTTTCAGTCATAAGAGGTATATCACCCATATATACTTCTTGTTCTTTAATACCTTTTACTTCTTTAGAACCTGTATCTTCATCAACTTCCCATACTATAAGTCTAAATGTAACCTTAAGAGGCGCAGCAAAATTTACTCCCCTTTGACGGCTTTCATCAACATCATATTTTGGTTGATCTAAATAATATGATACAAACTCTAATGTTGCTGTTCCTGAAGGTTCACTAATAGGAAATATAGAATTAAGTACTTCTTGTAACCCTATATTTTCTCTTTTATCTCCAGAAATATCATCTTGCAAAAATTTCTTATATGAATCTTTTTGTACTTTTATAAGATTTGGAATTTTTGCAACTGGTTCTATTTTACTAAAGGACTTGCGGATTATGTTATTTGATGCACTCACATTCTGCATGTATGTCTCCGAAGATATATTCTTAAATCAAAATTGTTAACTTATATATATAATGAGATTAAGGGCGTTAAGATTAACGCCCTTAAATCTATTTTTGTATTGTACAAAAGTTATTTAACTTCAACTTTTGCACCAGCAGCTTCAAGCTGTTGTTTAATTTTTTGAGCTTCATCTTTAGAGCAGCTATCTTTTACTACTTTTGGAGCTCCTTCAACTAAGTCTTTAGCTTCCTTAAGACCAAGGCTTGGCATAATAGTACGGATTTCTTTAATCACGTTAATTTTATTAGCGCCACCATCAGTAAGTGTAACTGTAAATTCAGTTTTTTCTTGAGCAGCTTCAGCACCAGCACCACCTGCAGCTGGCATTGCAGCCATTGCAACAGGAGCAGCAGCTGATACGCCCCACTTCTCTTCTAACATTTTTGATAATTCAGCAGCTTCCATAACGGTAAGAGCTGAAAGTTGATCTACTATTTTTTCTAAATTTGCTGACATTGTTTCCTCAACCTAATTAATTAACAACAATACGTAACATGAATGCAATGTTTTTGCAACATTAATCATTCTTGGATGCATACGTTTTAAGAACTCTAGCAACCTTGCTAGGAACCTCATTAATAGCACCCGCAACGCGTGATGCAGGAGTTTGTATAATTCCCAAAATTTTTGCTCTAAGCTCATCAAGTGATGGTAAGGTAGCTATAACCTTAACTGATGCTTCATCGACTAATTTGCCATTAAGCACCCCACCCACAATTTTCAAACTCTCTTTATCTTTTGCAAAATTTACAATTTCTTTTACAAAAGCAGGTTCATTAGAATAAGCTATTGCGGTTGGTCCCTTAAGAACAGGGTCCATACACTCAAAAGAGGTTTCTTTTATTGCAAGCTTTGTAAGCCTGTTTTTTATCACTTTCATCTTACCTTGTGAAGATCCAACCCTTTTTCTTAATTCGGTTAAATCAGCTACAGTAAGACCATGATAATAAAAAGCGACTGCCATAGTGTTTTTCTTAAACTCTTCATTAACACTTGCAACTAAATTTATTTTTTCATTTTTACGCACTTTTTAATCTCCAAAGTAACGAATTTTAAAATTAAAATCCTTTTTAGTCTAAAACTGAACTAATTTCAAGTTTTAATGAAGGTCCCATTGTGGTCGCTACATAAACTGATTTTAAGTAAGTTCCTTTAGCTCCACTTGGCTTAGCCTTAATTACAGCATCAACGAAAGCTTTAACATTTTCCATAATTTGCTGTTTTTTAAAGCTAATTTTACCAACACCTGCATGGACTATACCGGCCTTTTCAGCTCTAAACTCAACTTGACCTTCTTTAACATTTTTAACTGCATTTGCAACATCCATTGTCACAGTTCCAGTTTTTGGGTTTGGCATTAACCCTCTTGGACCTAGTACTTTTGCTGCTTTTCCTAGAACACCCATCATATCGGGAGTAGCAATACAACGATCAAAGTTAACTGTACCATTAACCACTTGCTCTACTAAATCTTCCGCTCCAACAATTTCTGCTCCAGCTGCTTTTGCTTCTTCAGCTTTTGCACCTTTTGCAAATACTGCTACTACTATTTTCTTCCCAGTACCGTGTGGAAGTTGAGCTACACCCCGTACATTTTGATCAGAATGTCTAGTATCAACGCCTAAATTAACACTAACTTCAACTGTTTGGTCAAACTTAGCTTTTGGCATTTCCATCATAATATTAACAGCTTCATCTAATTTATAAAGTTTAGCTGATTCAACCATCGCAAGTCTTGCAGCATAATTTTTAGGAAGCTTTTTTGGCTTTATAACATTTGTTTTTGACATATTTTAACCTCAAATTTATTCCTCGACCACCTCTATACCAGCTGATCTTGCAGTTCCCATGATAATTTTCATAGCTGCATCTATATCATTAGCATTTAAATCTTTCATTTTATGGGTAGCTATTTCCTTTATTTTAGCTAATGTAATTTTACCAGCTTTATCTTTACCTGGGGCTTTCGATCCACTTGCTAAACCAGCAGCTTTTTTTACTAATACAGAAGCTGGAGCAGTTTTTGTTATAAAGGTAAATGATTTATCTGCATACACAGTAATAACTACAGGTAGTGGTAAACCAGGTTCCATTGATTGTGTTTGTGCATTAAAGGCTTTACAAAATTCCATAATATTTAAACCACGTTGACCAAGAGCTGGTCCAATTGGTGGTGACGGATTTGCTTTACCCGCAGGTACTTGTAATTTAATATAGCCTAAAATTTTCTTTGCCATAATTATTAATCCTCGAATCTTAAAATTTTTTCGTGTATCTATTTAACTAAATTTTTGTTACTTGTCCATATTCAAGTTCAATTGGGGTCGCTCTGCCGAAAATTGATACAGATAATTTTAATCTAGCTTTAGCCTGATCAACTTCTTCTACTACACCAACAAATCCTTCAAATGGACCATCTATAATCTTAACCGATTGACCAATTTCGTAGCTATCTGTATGTTTTGGAGCTAATGCTGCTTGTTCTATTTGTTCAAATATTCTTTTTACTTCAGCATCTGGTATTGGTTGCGGTTTATTATTAGCACCTAAAAAGTTTGTAACTTTCGGAATATTTCTTACTAAATGCCAAGTTTCATCATTCATTACCATTTTCACTAATACGTATCCAGGAAAAATCTTCTTTTCTGCATTAACTTTTTTTCCCTTACGTATTTCTACAACACCTTCAGTTGGAACTACTACATCTTCAAAAGATTCCACTAAACCTTTCGAGTTTGCTTTTTCCATTATAGTTTGAGCAACTTTTTTTTCATGACCTGATAAACAATATAAAATATACCAGCGACTATTAATAACTTCAGACACTACTATCCTCCAATATTCAAGATAATTTGTATTACTTTAAAAATAATAGCATCAATAGCTATAAAGAATAGTGATAGCATTATTACTACAAACACTACGACTGCTGATGTTATCAATGCATCGCGCTTCTCAGGATAAACTATCTTTGAGGCTTCTTGTTTAACTTGTTTAATAAACTCTAAAGCTTTAATATTGCTCATAACTTAAACTACTTTCAACTTGCCAATTGGCAGGAGAGAAGGGACTCGAACCCCCAACCCCCGGTTTTGGAGACCGGTGCTCTACCAATTGAGCTACACTCCTAAAATTTAATCAACACTACTCTTTTTCATAATTTAGGTTTTAGAAAAACCCTTATCATTTTCCCTTATATACATTTTTTATAATATAATGTAAATAATTATTAAGCCTTTCATCTAAATTTTGAAAAAGAGTAGAGTACACCTTATTAATAATTATGGGTTATACAAGCCTAAACTCAATATAACCCATAATAAATTGATAACTACTATTCTACAATTTTAGAGACTACGCCAGCGCCTACAGTTCTACCGCCTTCACGGATAGCGAAGCGTAAGCCTTCATCCATAGCGATTGGTGATATTAATGTAATTGTTAATCTCACGTTATCGCCTGGCATAATCATTTCTCTACCT
>JAFKLR010000006.1 GCA_017304685.1 Sphingobacteriia bacterium
ATTGTCATTTTTTTTACAAACCAAAATATGTAACATATTTTAGGTATATATCAAAAAAAACATGAAGGAAACTGTAATATAGTAAAATGTTTACGAAAGGATTAATGGAGCGTTAATTAATTGTAAACCTAAAGTACAGAAAAGATAGGTAATGCTAAATTAACACTACCTATCTTTATATTTAATTAATGACCGTGTTCATTTCCACCTTTTTTACCTAGCTCATTTGTCGATCTAAATGTCGGACATGGTTTAGGAGCTAAATTACCTAAGCTAGAAGTAGGTACTTCTTTATTTCGGTGAGCTTCCATATGTGCAGGTTTTGGCGGTGTAGTGGAAGTACGAGCCTTAGCGGGAGGAGTAGGAGGTAAAGGCTTAGCTGTAGTTTGACCCATATTCTGAGTAGCTTGTTTTATTGCATGCTCAGCTAAAACGTTTATGATTTCTTCATTATTAAGAGCACGAGCATAATTAGCAGGCTTAAGTCCTGTAGCATCCTCCAGATCAATTCTGGCACCTTTATTAAGTAACTCTTTAACAGCATTAACATTTTGATTCATTACAGCGTAGAAAATAGGAGTTCTGTTTAAATGATCTCTTACATTTACCGCATCATTATTATTATTAGAAATGGTATTAATATTAATAGCTGGTGAATTCAAATGAGGAGCGTAAGCTGAAACCTGAGTTACAGGTTGGGATTGTGGTGCATAATGTTGTTGTACAGGTTGTTGAACAATCTGCTGTGGTTTACCTTTATTTATTTCCTCTTGAGGGGTGATTCCATTATTGTCTTTTATAGTTGGATCGCCACCATAATCAACGAATAATGATGCTATATCAGCATGTGGTCTGCTTTTATCAGTTCCAACTTTTTTACAGGCGAAATGAAGAGGTGTGCGGCCGGTACTTTTCTGAGCATTAGGATTTGCGCCCTTATTAAGCATTGTTTTAATTAATTGTTCGTCAGGATTTTGAGCATTTACCGCAAAATGTAATGGGACTTGTTGATGCTCATCACGTGCGTTTACGTTAGCACCTTTATCAAGAAGGGAAATAATTTTACTCGAATTTTCTCTATCTTCAATCATAAAATGAAGTTTTGTGCCGAGTGAATTACTTACTTTTAAAACATCCTGAACCTTTGATTTAAGAGTTTTAATGTCCTTTTCTTTTAAACCATTTTGCTTAGCATAAGTTTGAATGTGGTAATCTATATTTTTTGCAAAATCATCATTAGCAACAGCTAAGCTAAAAAATCTTGGGGTTGATGCGGGAGCAGTATATTTAAAGCCGATAGTATCATCTGCTTTTTTATTCTTTTGAATATTTATATTATCTTTTGCTATTCCATCGATAGCAGCTTGTATTACAAGATTAGGTTTTTGAGAGTAATATCTTGCAAATGTTTTTTCTTCTGTTTCTGAGAATTTTTTTTTATCAATATCAAAATTTATATATAACCCATGAATTTTATTAGGTTCATTTGTTATTTCTAATTTTGTAAAATAATCGTTAATCCAGTGAGGCAGAATAGGGGTAATATCCTTATTAATAAAGGTGTCACTCATAAAAGGAGTCGATCCTTGATAGAAAAATATTACACTACTTCTTTTCTCACTTTCTGTAGCACTTACTGCAACATCATTTTTAACCTCAACGAATCCAGTAAAATCTTTATCTTTATTATTACCACTAAAAAATATCCCTAATCCTTCATCAGTGCCTTGAGTTATACTACCATATATACCTTTGTATTCTCTTTTGACTCGATTTGTATAATGATCTTCTATTTTAATTTTTTCAGCAGTTGTACTTAAACTCGGTTTTACATCTGATTCTTTGAGTTTATTAAAATAACCATTATCAAGAGCATATTGTAATTCTGGTCCATATATATAAAATGCTTTTTTAAAGGTTTTTAAATCTTGAGAAAAATTATTTAATTGGTTTGCATAGTTGTTATTTAAAAATTTTTGTAATTCTGTATATGTACTATGCCTAAATTCAGTAACACTAATTTCAGCGTTTTTATAAAGATGTTCAAAATTCGAAGGATTGTTTTGACTTTTTGACATGGTGTGAACCTATTTAAAATTAATAAGGAACGTTAACAATTGGTTAAATCATAATATTTTTTTTATAATTTTTTGTCAACCATAGGTAGTAAAATTAAAAAGATTATGTAATTTTTCTTTTAATTTAAAATTATTATCTACCGTTTTTGGCCAGAAGGATCATGCCTGGTAGTAGGAGTAGGGGGAGGAGAAGGATCCTTTCCGTCATCACCTTTTCCTTTAACCGGAGTAACTTTACCTTGTAACCCTTTACCAACTTCTTGAGCTTCACCCTTAACCTTATCAGGAATTTTATTGGAGTTATTAGTTTGATTCTTACTTTCTTGTTCCCCAGTCTTTGTAGCCTCATTAAATTTTTGAGCATTTGTAGGTAATTTGGAGTCTTCTATTGCGCGATCTTTATCCTCTTTAATATCTCTTTTAAAATCATTATCAAACTCAGCTTTCTTCTGAAGCTGTTTTTGATCTTTATCTTTACTATTATCTTGTTTATTATCCTTTAGCTTCTCTTGATTTAAAGGAGTTTTTTCTTCTTTAACATTATTTTCAACATTATTTTTACTAACACCCTCAATCTTTTCTTTAAGGTTAGGATCTTTCTCAAGTTTATCTACTGCTTTTGGGAAGTCAGCTTTAACTTTAGTAGCGCTTTCGTCAAAAGGTATTTTTGTTTCCTTATCCTTTTTATCAACTTTTTCTTCATTAGCTCCAAGTTTTGGTAATGAATCATTTCCTTTTTCTTTAGATTGTTGTTGATCTTTTTCCTTTTCATTGCTTGCAGCTTTAGAAGCTTCAGCTTTACCCTCAAAATCTTTAATTAAATCTTCACGATTCAATTCACCTTTACTTACCTTAGGATTTAAGCCAAAAAACGTTTTAACACTATCTAAAATAAAATTAGCCAGTAATTTTGGAGTAAGAAACTCTAAGGCTTTTTTCATCCAACTCTTTTTAACCCCTAATTTTTCAAGTAAATCAAGTTCTTCTGGTGTTAATTCAATATTGCCTTCAGATTTAAGCTTTTCTATTACTGCTTCTAATTTTTCTAATGTTTCAGGAGTAACTAACTCATCTTTGTCGCCTTCTCTATCCTTTAAGCCTTTTTCCTTCTGATCTTTAATGAATTCGTCAATATAACCCGCTATTTCCTCTTTCTGTTTTTTACTTAAAGAGTTGATTTTCTCATTCTTTTCTTCTAATTGTTTATCTTTTTCGCTGTCGTCATTAGCCATATCAAGCCTATGAATTCAATACATTAACAATATATTAATTATTTAACAAATAACGGTTTTTGTCAAGTTTTCTAAACTTTTGTAATTTAGGTTAATCTAGATAATCAGCAGGTATCTTGCCTGTTCTATTTTTCAAATATGGATCTGCACCTATTTCTAATAAATATTCATATATTTCAATACATTTTAATTTAGCAGCATAATGTAAAGGTGTGTCATCCCAATAATTTCCTATATTTAAATTTAGGCTAACATTATTATCTTTACTATATTTGTATAGGATTTTAACAGCCTCTAAATTATTAGCGCTACTTGTATAATGTAGAGCAGTAGAACCTCTTAAATCTCTTACATTAAGATCTGGGTCATATTTTAAAAGAGAAATGAGGAAGTCATTAAGGTCAGACATTATTACGTAATGAAGAGGGTATAATAAAAATTTATCACCTATCTCTGTTTTAGCATTATATTCAAGTAAGAGATTAAAAATATCTAATTTTTTATGTACAATAGCATATAAAAGAGGAGAGACACCATCTGTACGACTTAAATTAACATCCGCACCATTCTCCAATAACCATTTAACGTTGGCATAATTTTCATTTTGTATGGCATAATTTAGAGGTGTTTCACCAAATTTATCAGCAGCATTAACATCTGCACCTCTGCTAACAAGAAACTTTATTTTTTCTAAGGAATTACCGCTTTTGCTTAAAAGCTCATCGTTAAGGGAACTAACTAAATTTATAATTTTTAGTTCATTACTATCTTTTTTATAATTTAATAATGATTTCTTTTCAATTTGACAAAAATTATATATTAGATGAATAAATCTCATAAGTGATGGCTCTGAAACTTTTATAAAATCTCCAAAAGAATCTGTTTCAATTTTGATAAAATCAGCTTTTAGAAAAAGAGTTAAATAACTAAAATAATCGAAAAAGTCATCATTATTATCCGAACTTACTTGCGTGATAATTCTAATGTGATCAGATAGTAAATTAATAGCTTCTAAATTCTCATATTCTTTAGCATAATCGAGAGCATTTTTGTTGTCATTATCAATTAAATTAAGATCGGCACCATTTTCAAGTAATAGTTTGATTATAACATTAGAACCTTTACTAGCTGCAATATGTAAAGGTGTTTTACCTTTTTTATTTTTAGAAATTACAAGATTACATTTGTTTAATAATAATTTAGATATATCGAGATAATTTTTCATTACTGATATATGAAGAGGGGTATCGTTATCTATATCTAAAACGTCTAATTTAGCATTATATTTAATAAGAATTTCTATAGTTTCAATATAACCTTTACATACTGCAATATGCAAAGGTGTCATTTTATTATTATCTGTGGCTTCAATATTTGCACCAGCTTCTAATAAAATCTCTATGGTATAAGCAGCATTAAATTGATTAGCAGCTTGTAATAATGGTGTTAATCCTTCTTCATTTACCTTTTCAATATTAGCATTAAAAGAAATTAACAGTTTAATAAGATCATCATAACCCCTCTGAATAGCAATACTTAAAGCTGTACACCCTTCGTGTGTTCTGCTTTCGGTATCAGCGCCCGCTTCTAAAAGTAATTTAGCAATATTATACTGATTTTTTTTAATTGCGCATAAAAGGATAGGTGTTTGATCATATTCACTTATAATGTTTACATCAATGAATTCGTGTTTTAATAAAAATTTAACTATCTCTTCTGAGCCATTTTGAACAGCTTTATGCAAAATTGTTAAGTCATTATAATCCGCACCATTGATATATGCGCCTTTCTGGAGTAAAAACTCTACTTTAGAGAAGATGTTTTTTTCTTGAAAAGAATCTCCTAAGTAAGCATCTAAAGCGTATAAAAACTTCTTTTGATGCTCGTTAAATACTTTATCTTCAATTAAAGATGTTAATTTAGAATTCAAATTATATATAGTTTCTAAAACTTTTTTGATCTTTTCATTATATTTGGCAATTTCTTTAAATTTCTTGGTTTTATAAACTAGATGAAGTGAATGAATAAGTGAAGTAGGATAAGCTTTAATAAAACTATAAAATCCAACTTCTTCTTCATTATAAATTGTAATATAATCATTAATAATAGCCTCACAAACTAATCTGATTAGAGCTAATTCTTTAGTTTTATTATCAATAGTTAGATCAATAAATTCTTTTATATAGGGATATACATTCTTATTTTGATTTGCATAATCGAAAGGTGACTTACCATATTTATCTTGTATGTTTAATTTGGCATTTTCATTAATTAATTGTCTTACTGCATTATAATTGCCTGATATCACTGCAACATGTAAAGGAGTCTGTCCTTTTTCATTTAATGAATAAATATCATTTTCTTTTAAGAAGGAATTTTCATAATTTAGAATATTCCCATGTAAAAGTCTAATCGAATAGATATTATGTACACATTTTTCGAGGGTTGATGGATTATCAAGGTTGTTTTCATCAGCTAAGCAATATGGGATATTTAAATTATTTAGAAAATTAAAAATATGATGATTTCCTATAGCCAAACCATTTGAATCAGTACCTCCCCAGTGGATACCAATACAATTTCCATGAACGTTAAATATAGCACTACCAGAGCTACCTTGTTGGGTATCTTTTTTATCGTAAACAAGATTATTTTTAGAATTATCATTATCTATATTAGTGATAATAGTATTAGTAATATGACAAGTATTGTTGTCACCTCTTGTTCCTGGATATCCAATAATGGTTATACTATCACCTATTTTAAAATCTTCTCTATTATTACAGTTATAATCAAATTTAACGACATTCTCAGAAGCAATTGGAGAATATAATAAAGCTAAATCATGTTCTTCATCAAAAGCGATTAATTGTAAGGGTAGAGGTGTAATATAATTTCTGGCAGTATAGTTAAATCCATTTTGAATTACATGATAATTGGTAAGAACATAATGAGGATGTATAAAAACTCCTGTACCTCTAAATTTTTCATACAAATGTTTATTAGTAAGTTCACGAAATAATATCTCTTCCCATTCGGAGGCTTCTTGTTCATTTTGATCTTTAGATAATTCTGACATTGAGACAATAATCAATAGTTAATATATTAATAATTATGAAATATATTAACTATAATGTCAAAACTAATATAATTTGACAGAGGGTAATTCTCTTAATAAATTATTAATTAAACTGTTTTTTATTAAGGTAATCATTGATGTTTAAATATTTATTTTTATTCAGTTTACTTATTACAAATTCCCCTGCGTATAGTGAAGATATTTCTCAACCATTTGATTTTGAGATTTGTAAATATCCAAAAGGTAGTTTTTACAAAGAATGTAAAGACTGGGAAATGGAAAAAGGGATCGGAAAATACTGGAAAGAGATGAAAGAATTCTGGTTTAAGTTTCAAGATGCAGTAAAAAATGACCAAAAGGAAATATTAGCTGACATGATGAATTATCCATTAAGCGTGTTTTATCTATTAAAGCCTGTATCAATAGATGAACCGAATAGGGAAATGCTATTAAAGGAAAAGGTTATAAACGATAAAGAGGAATTTATAGCTAATTATGATTTTATATTTAATCCTAAATTTAAAAAACAAATTATAGAAGAAAAATATACCGATTTATTGGTTTTTAAAAATGTGCTGATGTTTCATAGCACCTATAGTACTGTTTCAATAAGAAAGCATTGCGATTTCACAAAAATAAAAAGAGAAGATTGCCCATATATGAAAGTTTACTACCTTACTAACGATGCAGTATTAGACGAGGAGTTTGGTAAATAATAATTGATAACAAGGGTAATTAAATGGCCGATCAAAATAAATTACAGTTAACTAGGGAAATTAGAAACAAACTTGCAGCTAATAATCTATCTGATGAGGAATATAAAAAGCTTCAATATGAATTCATTAAAGCTAATGAAGGAGCAAAATGTAAAGTTTATTTAGACTCACAAGGAATAAAAACTGTAGGTATAGGCTTTAACCTGGAAAACCCTAATGCTAAACAAGAATTAATAAATGCGTTTGCAGAACATAATATAAATGTCTCTTTCGAAGATGTGTTTAATGGCAAAAGAGTACTTAATGACAAGGAAATAAAAGTCTTATTTGATTACTCTACAAGAGTACGGGAAAACGAATTACGAAGAACCTTTGGTGAGGAAATTTGGAAAGGTAAACTAACACCAAACGAGCGATTAGCTATTGAAGATTTATATTATACAGGTGGTAATTCATTAGTTGGGAAGCAAACTTCTTTTTTTAAAAATATTAAGGAATATGCCTCTACTCATGACCAAAAATATTTAGATGCAGCAATTCATGAAGTTACTGAACGTTCTAATCCGAAGATTAATCCTAAAACTGGAAAGATATATGAGGATTGGGAAGGGAAACAAAACCGTCGTGAAGTGCAAGGGGAAATGCTTAAGACCTATGAAACGCCTGCATATAAGGATTATATAAAAGAACAAGGGTTTTCAAAGGATCTAGAAGAAGCAAATAAAAAGGTAAGTAAGTTTTTAGAAGAAGCAGAGAAACTAGCGGTAATACATGAAGAATACATTAAAAGCCCAACGCAAGATAATTACAATAAATACATAGATATATTAAAGCACGCTGAAGTAGATGGCTTGATGGCAGTTCATAAAGTAGAGTCAATATTGGAGTATTATAGTTAAGGCTATTTTATTATTTTGACCGTTAAAGGGGAATAATTATGTCTAAAAGAAAAAATAACTGAATTTTCCTCTAATTTTTTTAAGCTTTAATTTAAATATTTTTGTTGTAAAAGGTTTCAAGTTTTTGCCTCCATATGTTTATCATTTTATCAATAATAGATGTAAAAGAGATTTTACCATATTCTTTAGTATTAATAATGACTTGAGGAGAAAATTTTTGTGGAAATCCTTAGCCAAAAACTGTAACTTCTTCGACACTTAGGTCTTCTATACAATCTAAACATCTAGTGGTTTTATTTTGAGTTAAATCTTTATGCTTTACGGCATCCGCACAGTTTTTTAAAATATTATGGAAAGAAAAATTAGGCTGAAATTTAGTTACTTCATTTATAATATCATAATAGTTAATATTATTTAAAGAACCAAAATCATCTAATTCAGTATCATTTAAAATTATTTTGTCACTTTTAGCATAATCGATTAAGTGATGTAATGAAACAGCAAGGTCATAAGCAAGTCCTAATAACTTAGCTTTTTCTGTTGTAGAAATAAAATTATTATGGTTAATATATGAATTCATTTCTTTATAATTATTATAGTTCCTTTCTACACGATATGAAAACATCTCTCTTGTCGTACTAATAGTTATAACTTCATATTTCTTTTCTTTTATATTTTCCATAAGCTTCCTTATTAAAAATTAAATATAAGTTAAACGCCAATGCTAATTAAATATTTGTACTTTGTATACTCTTACTGGAAATTAAAAATATTATTGACAAATAGTAGCTTTCAGACTACTCTCAAGTGTAATGATAAAATAATGTAAAGATGAAAAAAGATAAAGAATTATTATATTATATTACTGAAAAAGGCAATTCTCCCTTTATAGAATGGCTTGAAAGTTTGGATAATGTAACTCAAGCAAGAATTGATAGTAGAATTCATAGGCTTAAGTTAGGTAACTATGGAGAGTTTAAAAGGCTTCAAAAGTCTATTTTAGAGTTAAAATTAGATTTTGGGCCAGGATATAGAGTTTATTTCGCAGAAATTACTAAGAATGTTTTACTATTACTTGGTGGGGATAAAAGCACGCAAAATAAAGATATAAAAAAAGCAGAAAAATATTATAAAGATTTTATGGAGCGACAAAATGGTAAATAAAAAACAAGCTGGTAATTATGATGATTACTTTAGTAAAAAATTAAAAGACCCAGAATATCTAGAAACTTTTCTAACTGTAGCATTTCAAGAATACGTTGAAGAAAACGACACTCAACATTTTTTAAGCTTACTTAGAGAGGTTATTATGTCGCAAGGCGGAGTAGCAAAAGTAGCAAAAAAAGCTTCTTTGAATAGAGAAAATCTTTTTAAATTATTAAACGGAAAATCTGAACCAAAAATTACAACTTTTGTAAAGCTTATAACTGCATTAGATATTAATATCAATTTTACAAAGGCTAAGAAAAATAGAAAAGCTGTTTAGACTATTCCCATAATTTTTTTAAGCTTTCATTTAAATACTTTTGTTTTATCATATCCAAAACCAAAGTTTTTTGACTTTCATCTTTGATTTCTATATTCATCTTGCTCACTTCTTCATCAAAGTTTTTCTTAGCTTTATCAAGAGCTTTGTGTTCTATCAGTGCTAAAAAAGAAGGAAAATTTTTAGGTTTAGGAAAATATACAAGTTCACATTCCATTGCATCAAATACTTTTTCAAGTGAATTTAGCTGTATCTTTTTGTTTTGTTCAGATTCTTCAGCTCTAATCAAATAATTAGGTGCAACACCTAATTTCCTGATAAGTAATAAGTTTGGTATTCCTAAACTCTTTTTAATAAAATTAATCCAACCTTCAGCTGGAACTTTAAAATTTATAATATTCTCTAAAATTTTATCCAGTTCTTTTAAACTATTATTCATAGACAACTCAAAAAGTTACATTATAACGTATTTTATATATTGACAAATAGTACATTATAATGTATATTAATATTTATAAGGTATATACACTATAAAGTAACACATCTAATTTTGAAAATCAATAAGGAGATCAGAAATAATAGAATGTATAAAAAAATATTTGAAGCAATAGACCAACACAATAAGGAAAAATTAAAAGGGGTATGGATTTTGGGTAAATAAAACAAATTTAGATTATCTCGAGTCGCTATATTACCTAATAAAATTACAATTTATCATAGTAAAGGAGGCCTATATGGTTTGCCAAAGGAAAGATATTGATTTTTTTAGCACTAAGCTTTCACGTTTAACAAAGGAAGCCTTAAATAACATAATCGGTAACACTCTTATTAATCTAAATGATAAAAGAAAAATACAAGAATATGAAATAGACAAGAGGCCAAAGATAATAGAAGAAATTGATTTAGGCTTGAAATTAAATGAAAAAATAAAAGGATTTCAAGTTTTTATTAAGCTTCAGTTTCTTCTTGATACTTCAGGTTACACGCTTACAAATCGTGAAGAAGAATTATTAATAATCGAATCAAAAGCGGAAAAGTTTGTTAGAAATGTAATCAGTAAATTACCTTCCATACTTTTAAAAGATTTTCAATCAAATCTAGAGAATAATATCTATAGCAAAAATATCATCAATAAAGATAAATATGCCAGTTTAGAACTTGAGTTAGAAGATTATAGTCTAGTAACAGCTGATATCCATGAGGATACAAAACAAATCAACATTTTAGTGAAAGCAATGTGATAGGAGATTAAATATGGATTTTATAAAAAACTTCTCACATAGTTTAGAAGTGTGTTTGGTAAGTAAGTCCCCATTTTTATGTGAAAGCATAGGATTAAAATTAGTTATTAGTTATTTTATATTTAGAACACTTCTTCTTGTATTTGTTATGGGTAAAAGCAAAAAATGACCAGTTATATAAAAACGTACCTTACGCGGCATTAGGTTATAGAGTTGCGTCCTATAACTTAACTTACCGGACATATATTATTATTTTCCCTAAAATTAAGGCTAGAAGTTTCCTAAATACCAATTTTTATTAAAGGAGGGAAAAGTGGCTAGTTTTATGTCCGGTAAGTTTTTATTAAATCAAACACTTAACTTTAATTATTGTAATATAGCTAATACAAACAATAAGTCTATTAATTAATAATAATCATATTATAATAATTATAAATAACATTGACAGTTAATTATAATTATATTATTATTAATAGTAGTAATAGTATAATTATAATTGGATAATATTATGAGTAATAATTCTATTAGTTTACCAGAACATCTACAAACTAGGTTAGATCATCTTTGTGCAGAAATTGATCGTAACAAAAGTTATATTGTGCAACAAGCTTTAGAAGCATATTTAGATGAAAAAGAAGATTTGTTAATTTCCTTATCTCGTTTAGCTAAGCCTGGTAAAAAATATTCTATGGAAGAAGTGGAGAAAGATCTTGGCTTGGAAGATTGAATTTGACTATAGAGCATTAAAAGAATTAAAGAAATTTTCTAAAAACGATCAAAGAGAAATTATTGATTATTTAAATAATAAAGTTAGCCCTTTAGAAGATGCAACCTCTTTAGGTAAACCATTAGTTGGTAATAAAGCTGGCCTTTGGCGGTATAGAGTAGGAAAAATAAGAATCATTAGCTTAATACAAGGTAAAACCTTTACTATACTTGTTATTAGAATTGCAAAAAGAGATAAAGTCTATGATGATTAGTAATCTATTATAAGGTCTAAAAATGAATGAGATTACTTTATTTGAACCAAAATTACCTTCAATAGAAGTTAATAAAATAAATCAAAAAGATTCAATTAGTTATTGGTTTGAGATTTATTTCACAACTCAAATTATTGGATCTCCTCATGAAACATTACGAGCTAAAAAAAGAGATATAATTAAATTCCTTAATTATTTTCACGAAAACTTTAAAACTAACCATATTGATTATTGGACTACCTCAGTAGTTAAAGGTTTTCAAGGTTATTTATTGAATATTCCATATAGTGCAACTACTATTAATAGGATATTTGCTACATTAAGACATGCTGCAAATTGGATAAATAAACAACGACCATTTTTAGCAGGTAACCCTTTTACTAATATAAGAGATGTAATAGTTGATGATCCAGCATGGAAAGGGTTAACCGATGATGAGATAAGGCTTTTAGAAATAGGCTGTAATCATCGAATAGCAATATGCAAAAAAGCAAATCAAAATCCATACCTTGAAGTAGCAGTATTTTATACACTTTTATATACAGGCATGAGAAGATTTGAGTTAGTGAATTTGAATATTAGCCAGTATTATAATAGCGGTTTTCATAATGTAGTAAGAAAAGGTAGAAAGATTACACGTAAAATTCATGTACCAAAAGAAGCCAAAGAAAGAATTGAACAATACCTAGCTACGAGAAAAGAATACAAACCAGAAGATCCATTATTTGTTACTAAAAACAATAATCGACTTGATACAAGAGATGTTCATAGAATTTGTCAGAAAATAGCTGCTCAAGCTTCGGCTCAATTACCTGAGAAAATAAAATTATCCCCGCATATGCTTAGGCATTCTATACTAAAAAGGATAGCAGAAAAACATGGACATTCAGCAGCGCATGCATTAAGTGGTAATGTATCAGCAAGTGTAGTTTTTAATTATACCAAGCCATCAGCAGATGAATTAGAAAATCAAACAGAAAATATTTTTAATTGATAGATATAATGTCAGATATAGATATAGTTAAAATATATGAAATAGTTTTTCGCTCTTTAAAAAGAGCTCAATTTTATTCAGGAATTGCAAATCACATCCTAAAATTATCAATCAATAATATTGAATTGGAAAAAGATAAACCTTCTGATTTTCAAATTGTATTTCCTGATTGGTTTGAAAATCAAAATCAATATAAAAAAACTTTCGCAGAGTGGGTTATGAATAGATTACTTGAAGATATGATAGAATCATTTGAACAATGCTTAGAAAGAATTTTTAAAATATTACCTATTAAAGAGGAATTTAAAGATAAAGCTAATAAAATTAAGGATTTAAATGGTTTTATAAGTAAATTCGAAAAAAATATTGGAATACCAATAAAGTATTCAGAAAGTATTAGGTCCTTGAATATTGCTAGAGATATACTTACACATAGTTATGAAGGCTATGTACGGAAAGATGATGTTAATGGTAATGATAATAAATTTACGGTTCATTGGTACAAACTAAAAACAAAGGTTTATGGTAAAAAACAAGGTGAAAATTATAAAACTGAAAAGGATATCTTAAATACATGGGTCGATACTCGTCAATTTGATAATCATAATGTAAAATTTGAACGAACTTTTATTAAAAAATCTAAAAGCTGGAATATTGATGAATGCATTCAGTTTACACCTTACGAAATTCATGAAATATCTTCTATGATAGATTTTATTATAAAAGATTTTCATTATAATCTCAGGATTAAAGCGTTAAAAATAATAAATTTAAATAATTAATTTTAAATGTATTTTTAATTACTTTAAAATGGATTTAATTTACTTTACAATAAACTATCTTTACTATAAACTATAAAGCATAAAGTAATGGTTTATAGTTTATGGTTTTGAGTTACAAAGAATTAGATAATAAAAAAAAGCAGATTGATTCCTTTCGACCTTTAAATTTTGATTTAATTAATAATTTAGAGAAATGGTTTAAAGTTGAGCTTACTTATACAAGCAATGCTATAGAAGGTAATACTTTAACAAGAAAGGAAACAGCGGTTGTTGTTGAGAAAGGTTTAACGATAGGGGGTAAAAGCCTTATCGAACATCTTGAAGCAATTAACCATGCCAAAGCTCTGGATTTAATTCACTCTCTTTCTGAATCGAAAAAAACAATTAAGGAACATGAAATATTATCTATTCATTATGCCATATTAAAAGGCATCGATGATCATAATGCAGGGAAATATAGGAATGTAGCTGTGAGGATATCTGGCTCAAGTGTAGTTATGCCTGCGGCTCACAAGATAAACAATTTAATGGAAGAGTTTATTAACTGGCTGAATAATGAAGGTAATAATATTCATCCTGTAGAAAAAGCTGCCCTTGCACATTACAAGTTAGTTTCTATACATCCTTTCACTGATGGAAATGGAAGAACAGCAAGGCTTTTGATGAACCTTATACTTATTCAAAATGGTTATCCTCCAGCAATTATAAATAATAAATATAGATTAGAATATATAAATGCATTAGAAAAAGCGCAATTAGGCGGTAATTTAAAAGATTATTTAAATATAATTATAAATGCAGTAGATAAATCTTTAGAAATATATTTAAGGGCTATTAAAGATGAAGAACCAATACTTGATAAAGAAATAGAGTTATTAAAGATAGGACAATTAGCTAAAAAAGTGAATGAACCAATTCCAACTATAAGATACTGGACGTCATTGGGGCTCATTAATATTGATTCCTACACTAAGTCAGGCTATGGGTTATATAATTCAAATGTAATAGATATAATAGAAAAAATTAAAGCTCTACAAAAGGAACGTTATACTTTAGAAGAGATAAAGCAAAAAATACACAAAGGAAATATATAATGAAAATTGGCGTCATAGGAGCAGGGGCATGGGGAACTACTCTTGCATTACATTATCAGAAAATAGGGTCAAACGTAACCATTTGGTCAAGAGATGAAGAATTGAATGAAACCTTTAGAGAAACAGGAGAAAATATTAAATACTTACCTGGTTTCAAGTTTAATAAAAATGGTCTAAGAATTACTAATGATCCTAAAGAATTTTCTAATAATAGTTATGATGCTGTTTTAGTCACTATACCAACTCAGACTATAAGAAAAGTTCTAGCAAATTTCTCGTTAGATAATGCTAATATAATTATATGTTCTAAAGGTATAGAAGAAACTACCTTAAAACTAATGCATGAAGTAGTGGAAGAAGTATTTCCTAATAGTAAAACTGCAATGCTTTCAGGTCCTAATTTAGCGCTTGGAATAGCCCAAAGTCTTCCTGCCAGTACATTAATTGCAAGTAAACATTCAGAAATAAAAAAAATTACAGATAAATCGTCTAGCATTAGTTTTAAATTTCATTTCTCAGAAGATATAATCGGTGCACAAATTTTTGGAGCATGTAAAAATGTATTAGGTATTGCATGTGGAATATTAAGAGGACTAGAAGTAGGTGAGAATTATTTTTATTATTTTTTAAGCCAAGGAACTAAAGAAATATCAGAACTTTGTATAACTTTAGGCGGAAGTGAGGAAACAGTATTTACGCCTGCAGGGTTAGGAGATATAGTACTTACTTGTACAGGGAATAAATCAAGAAATAACAAACTTGGCTATGAAATTGCAATCAATTTAGATAAAAATGTTGAAGAAGTAATCAAAAATACCAATTTACTTTCTGAAGGATATACTACGGCTAAATCTTTATATTCACTATTAAAAAATAAAGGCATTAAGTCCCCTATTTTAGAATCTGTTCATAATATACTTTATGAAAATGAAAGCGCGGTTATTTTGAAGAAATTAATATCTTTAGAAAAAGTAAGTTAATGAATGATAATTTTTCCAAAACAAATAAAAAAACAAATAACGTTGATGATATAAGCTTTCTAAGTACTGAAGTTATGTTAGATATAGCTACAATAACTTTTCAAGAAATGTATGGTGAAGAAGATGAATTTATAGAAGAGTAAAAAATAAGCCTTTAAGAATATTGACAATTATTAATTATATATTATTATCTTTATTAACACATTATTAATATTTATTGAAGTCTCTGTATTATGAAAATTAATTCTCTCTAAGTCCTATTTTGGACTTAATTATGCAAAGTTATATCTTAATTTTTTGCATTATCCAAATTAGTCCCAAATTGTTTGAGAGAATTATATGACTCATAAACCTATTCACATCCATAATCTAGCTTTAATATTACCTCATAAAATCTGCTTTGAGAATTTTAGTACTCAAATCTATTTTGGCAACCGTATTGCTATAATAGGAAGAAATGGAAGCGGTAAATCAAGCTTACTTAAAATCTTACAAGGCCAATTTGAATCTAGTGATGGAAAAGTTGGTATCCCAAATGATGTAAAGTTTGGAAATGTCCCCCAAATTATCGAAGCTTTCGAAGCATTGAGTGGTGGACAAAAGTTTAATGCAGCTTTAACTGAAGCAATTAGCTCTTTTCCTAATGTTTTACTTCTTGATGAACCTACTAACCACCTAGATAGCAGTAATCGAAAATCGCTTATGAGAATGCTTAATTCTTTCGATGGTACATTAATCGTAGTAACTCATGATACTCAGTTACTAAAAACGATGGATATAATTTGGCACATTGATAATGGCAAAATTACTATGTTTCATGGTACCTACGAAGGTTATTTAAGAGAATCACTTATTAGGCGTAACCATCTTGAAGATGAATTATCGCAAATTCAACGTCAAAAAAAGGAAATACACACTTCATTAATGGAAGAACAATCAAGAGCTTCTAGGAGTGCTTTAAAAGGTCAGAAAAGTATAGATAACCGTAAATGGCCAACTATTGTTAGCAAAGCTAAAATGGGTAGAGCGCAAGAAACTTCAGGAAATAAAAAAGCACAGCTTTCACATAAGAAACAAGAGTTAAATAATAAGCTTTCTGATATGTATATTCCCGAGATTTTAAAGCCTAAATTTCATTTAAAATCTGCTTATATTCCTAATAAGGATTTAATTGTAATTAGTAATGGAAATATTTCATATGAAAACAATATAATACTTAAAGACATTAATATTTCAGTTAATTCTAATGAAAGAATAGCAATATGTGGTGATAATGGTTCGGGAAAATCAACTTTGTTAAAAGCGATATTAAATAAGCCTAATATTATAAAAAAAGGGGAATGGTTATTACCTAAATTAGAAGACATAGGTTATTTAGATCAGCATTATGGAAATTTAAACTCAAATGTGACTGTATTTGACTCAGTAAGTGATGTAGTTCCTAATTGGATCCAAGCAGATATAAGGAAACATTTAAATGAATTTCTTTTCCGCAAAAACGAGGAAATTAATAACTTAGTATGCAACCTTTCTGGTGGTGAAAGAGCAAGGCTTTCTTTAGCAAAGATTGCAGCTAACCCACCAAAACTATTAGTTTTAGATGAAATAACAAATAATTTAGACTTAGAAACTACAGATCATGTAATACAAATATTAAAAGAATATCAAGGTGCAATGATAATAGTTTCCCATGATGAAGAATTTTTAGAAAAACTAGGAATTGATAATTATTATGATATCTTAAAGGGTAATATTCAATTAAGGTAATATTTTATTTGGTAAAGTTAACAATTTATTTTCATAATAATGGAATTGCCAATTATTTTTGTATTCTTTGGTAATATCTTTGTTTTTAATAATAACTACATTTTCAGCATTTCTAAATTCCGCTCCATTACTAAAATTGTAACTGCCAGTAATAGTAAATAGGTCGTCAATGATAATAACCTTATTATGAGCTATTCCTTTAACCGATCTATCAATATCAATATGTATAAGGGAAGTTGAGGGAAGGGATGGTTTATAAATAGTATTAGGCTCAGTGAGTTGTGATTTATCCAGTAATATATTGACATTAACTCCTCTACGAGCAGCATTCTCTAAAGCTTCATAAATAGGTTTAGAAGTAAAAGAATAAGCCTGCATATGAATAGATTTTTTAGCTAAATTGATTTTGTTTATAATTACTTCCCTACATCCTGAAGGAGGAGTAAAACAAATTTCAACATCAAGGTCTGGTGATACAACAGTAAAGTGGTGAGTAAACTCTCTTAAATAAAATACAAATCCAACAAGCAAACCTAGTAATAATGCAAAAAACTTGTTGTTAGTTGCATTAAATAAAACTTTTGTAGAAATGGTTTTCTTTTTTCTTGGCATAATTCTAACTACTAATTATGTAAGTCAATTAAGGGTACTTTAGAATGGTAATAATTCCAAGCTTTAAGGTATTCCATTGCAGCAGAAGTGTCATCAATAATAATCATATCCACATCATGATAATGGGAAGGTGCTAAATTGAAAGTACCAGTAATAACATATCTTTCATCAATAATAATTACTTTATTCAGTGGTAAATAATACCTTCTAAACTTACGTGATTTTACAGCGTGATAAACAAAGGTTTGAATTGGAGAATGTAGGGCTTCTTGATAAATAGATCTCTCATCTCGTATTCTTGAAGCATCAAATAACATTTTTACTTTAACGCCTCTATTAGCAGCTTTTACTAAAGAATTAAAAATTTCCTTATATGAAAAATAATTGGCTTGTACATAAATAGTATTTATAGCGTTATCAATATGCTCATTAAGTTTATTATAACAATCATATTCTGTTTGTATAAGACAGGGTAAAACATTCCCTACCTTTACAGTCGTAATAATATTAGCTCTTTTCTTATATAAAGAAGAAAGTACCATAATTGCGAATATAAGTACGAGTATAGCCCACGAACCAAGTTTGAAATAAATATGACATTTTTCAATAAAGGGGTCTTTATTATTAGATTCTTCAGTCATTTTATGTAATTAAATAAATTATTTCTTATATTTTTTAAGATTTACTTCCTTACCATTAATATACAGTAAAAGTAAATTAGGCATGCAGGAAATAACCTTTTCAGGGTAAATATCCAAACCTGAGATACTGAGTTCTTTAAGCTTAGGAAAAAAACTTAAATCTAGATTATCAAATTTGACATTAAGCAAATCTAGTCGTTCAAGATTATTAAGATTATGTAATGCATTGATATTACTTGCGGTTGTCCAGCGTTTTTCATGCCCTAGTAATAAAGTAGTAATGTTTGTAAGATTAGAAATATGATTTAAATCAAGCTTATGAATAGATCTTAGATCAAGATACTTCAAATTTATTAAATTACCTAAATATTCCCAGTTCACTAATTTATTTGGTAAAGCTCCCATGTTCTTAAGTATAGGAATAAGTTCATCCATGCCCTCAATGTTATTAGGTGTAAAGATTAAACTTTCTAATTTAGTAAGCTTAGAAATATTCTGAATATCATGAAAATCAGTTTGATGAAGGTCTAAATACTTTAAATTAACAAAGCTATTTAATAAATGAGTATTTTCTAATTCTTCAGTATGACAAAAAGACAAAGATTCTATTTTAAAAGCTAAATTAAGAATATTCTTGATATCAAATATGCTAAATGACTCAAATTCTAGAAACTTCAAGTGATTAAAATTACTTAAAATATCATAATTAATTTTATTATTTCTGTTAAATCTTAGCTTAGTAAGGTTAGGAAACAATTTTATATTTTCTATATTTTGAATATTTCCAAGCGTTAACGTCGTTACGTTATTCAAGGTATCATTTATTTTACATATTTCTATGCATTCTAAAAGTTCTTTATCTGTATTTATGTTGTAGGTTAAATTTTCCATTTTTACCTTTGTGTATTAGTATTAATATAAAGCTTATAAATATACTGAACGGGGATTACTTAAGGACGGCATTATCAAAAGTTTCTTTTGTTAAATTTATGAAAACTTCTTTATAAGCTTTTTTAACATTTTCTTGTTGTAATGAATGATAAATTTTAACCATAGCACCTACTAATAATAGTCTATTTTGAAAAAATATGTTTTCTAAACCACATTTAATAAGTATGCCCCCCATTGTAATAATTGAATGTGGAATATTAACAAAATTACTTATGCGTTTCTTATTTAAAGCTTGCTCCCCAAGTAAGCACAATTGTTTTTCATTTATTTTATTTTCTTCGAGTAAAGACCTTACATAAATTAAACAACCAATAAGCAATTTATCATTCTCATAGAATAATTCTTCGAGTCCACTCATAATTATGAGTCCACCCATTTTGAATTTTTTCTGAGTATCCTTTTCCCTCTTTTTTATAGATTCAGCATTAATTTTATAATTAAGCTGGAATAGCTTCTTCAGCTCTATTTGTCTCTTCCGCAACAACAGTTTTTGGCTTTCTACGTAAGGTTTTGACAAGAAAGGGATCTGATAATTCTTTAAACCTCTTTAAAGATGAAGCATCTTTTTTTTCGAAAGCTTCTTTTAAAAATAATAAACCACCGATAAAAGTATCATCATCAATAAATAGAGTGTTTGTTTTTTCTATATAACTCAGAACAACTTTTTTTCTCTCTTCATCAATTTTTTTTAATTTTTCTTCTGCCTTTCTTTTTTCAGCAAGTAATTTACTCATATTTACATCACCTGTATTAAAATGGAGTGGGGATATAACCCCCAACTCGCTTTCCGTTGGTAGACTTAACCATGCCTGGCGGCCTACAATTTATATAATTAATAAACTTAGTATTAAATGTCAATGTTAATAAGTTTCTAAACATAAATCGCTTTCTGTTGCTAAAAATGCTAGCGGGGTTAGCAGTAAAAGATTACTGCTAAGGGGACGGCAATGAGTCCCCTTTAGAAAAAATATAAAAAAATAATATTGCGTTTATGAAGCTTTAGCTGAATACAACGCTTAAATAGAAAGACATCCGTGGTAATCCCAAATTATCTAACGGCGCACTTAAGAGTTTTTGACAAAACTCATTTTTCATTGTAAAATACTTGGAATAATTAGGAATAACATGTATCACGCAAAACTAGGTTCAATAGGGAAACGTCATTCAAGCGGTCAATACGGTAGAAGTATTGTACAGTCAATTGCATATGGCATGAGAGAAAAACTAACTCAGAAAAGTTTTGACAGTAGTACAAATAGTTATATTGAAGGTGAAACACATGATTATTTATATCTTGGTGGATGCTGCTTTAAAGAAACATTAGCACCTACACATTCACCAACTTGGGTATACAATAGAGAAACACTTTGGAATGAAGTAGAACGAGTTGAGAAAAGAGTAAATGCCGAATTTGCTAAATATCTTCAATTAGCTTTACCAAATGAATTAAACATACAACAATGCAAAAAAATGGTAAGAGAATTCCTAAATGAAAACATAATTTCGATGGATTTAATTGCAGATTATAGTTTTCATGATGATAAACCTGACAACTTTCATGCGCATGTTTATTTCACTACAAGAAGAATTGAAAGCCATGGTTTTGCTAAGAATAAAATTGATATAGTTGATATAATTGATAAAAAGCCATTTCTTTACCAACTAAGAGAAAACTATGCAAAGGTACAAAATAAATATTTAGCAATGTATGGGTTTAAAAAGAGAGTTACGCATCTCTCTCATAAGAAAATGGGTTTAGATCTTATAGCAACTAAACATATAGGTTATGCTTCTAATAATAAAAGAAGCAAAGCTGAATTGAATGATAGAATTGAATATAACAATCAAGTTTATCGTGAAAATCTAAAGATAATAATAAATAACCCTGAGATTATTATAAAAAAACTTTGTTATGAATTTGAGTATTTTGATTATAAAGACATATCAAATGCAGTTAACAACCAATTACAACTTAATGTTAAAGCTGGTAATATTGTTGAACAAGATTTTGATTATAATGAAATATATAACCAAATAGTAGAACGAATTGTAGGTAGTTCTACCCTTTCAAAGATCAAAATTAAAACTGATTCTGATAAAAAAATCATATTTTCTTCAATTAAGTACTTTGAACAAAACTTAGATTTGATAAGAGAAAATGTAAACGATGAGACAATAGAAATTGAAGAAATATTTGGAAAAGATAATAGTGATAGTAATAGAGAAATCAAGGATAATATAATGGCAGACTACCCTTTTGATGTTAATGATTTATATAAAGAAATCTTTAGAAATCCTGATAAAATTAGAGCTTTAAGTAAATTTAATTTTAGTAATTCGAGAGGGAAAAGTCGTATTTCTAATTCTTCTGAAGGATTAATTAGTAATGGTAGAAGAGGAGGAGATAAAAATAAGGTTACCTTATTTTTAAATGGGGTTATTAATGATTTTAAAGGAGGAGGTTTCAGTCGAAATGTAATATCTTATTATGCTGAAGAGACAGGTTTAAAGTGGAATGAGGCTTTATTTGATTTAGCTCGTGAATATGGAATTTATGATAAAGATAAGCAAACCATTAACCATGAGATTATTGAAGTTACAAGAAAATACGCGAATGAAAGATTATTAGAAGAAGAAAGAATTGAGATTGAAAAAGAAAAGCAAAATGAAAAAATAAAAGATATTTCTGCAACTATTTATAAAAAAATATACAAACAAAACCTAGGGAAGGAATTGATTGAATACCTTTCAAATAGGGGTTGGAATGAAAGTGAAATATTAGAACATACAAGAAATGGTAATATTCTATATGTGGAATCTTATGATGAAATATCAAAAGCTCTTAATAAAGCTTCTTCCCATAAGAACTCAAATTATAACTTCGATGACCTTAAGAATATAAAGCCTTTAAATTTCTTTTTTAAAGATACCCATAAATTTTTTATTCCTTGTTATAATGATAAGCATGAAATTATTGGGTTTATTACAAGAGACATTACTTCTAAGGAAACTAAAAATAAATATGTAAATACTAGGGGATTGCAAGTATCAGAAGTATTATATAACGCTCAATCATTAGAAGAAGGAAAGGATATTTTAGTAGTAGAAGGAGTGTTAGATGCTTTAAGGCTTACAAGTAGTGAAGGTAAAAAGGCTTTAAATCATACAATTCCTTTAGGTTTACTTGGTAATAGCCTTTCTACAGAAAGAATAAATTTAATTAGTAAATATAATCCAAGAACTATTTATATTGGCCTAGATAATGATGAATCTGGAGTTCGTTCAACTCAAAGAATGGTAAAAAGCTTATTAGAACACGGCCTTTCAAATTTTCGAATAGTAAAACTAAGAAACGATATTAAAGATTTTGATGAATTAATTTCTAAAGAGGGATACAACTCATTAAGATCAATATTAAATGAGTCATTATCACCTTCAAAATATCTTTTTGAGGAAATTAAAAATCTATATTTAACTGAAATAAAAGACCAATATAAACTTCCTTCAGATGAAAACACAGCTAATGAATTTAAAACCTATTTGAGTAATGTACTTATTAGTTTACGTAGTAATAAAGAAGAGAAGACTAGTTTAACTCAATTATTAATACAAAATGTAAGTAAGGATGAACATTTAACTTTAAACTCAATCATTAATACAAGTGAAGAAATTATAAATGTAAGAAACGATAACCTTGATAAAGATTCGGAAGTCTTACATGAAGAAAATATTATAAATATTGAATCTGAAGTAGAAAGACTAAGAGATTTATTTAAATATGAGTTAGAAGAAAATGACTTTATTGCAGCTTCTAAATTTAAGAGCATCATTAATAAAAATCTAAGTAATATCAATGAAGAATTTAAAAGATCGCTATATAAAATGATAATAAACCAATGTGTAAACTTAGGAAAAGATTTGAATGGCGAAACATGGTTTATAAAAAGAGATAATTTGGTCAATTTATCAAATGAAGCCATTTTAAATTCTATTACTGAACATGGAGGAAATTTTGAAAAAGGGAAATTTTCTGATTTTTTAAATAATATCCGAAACGAAAATAAAGAAATCGAACAAAATAATGATAAAATCAATAATAAAGATTATAAGTTAATTAAAGATTTAGCTGATGTAATTATTGGCACATTAACTGATAAATACTCAATATTTACTGAAAAAGATATTAAGGTTCTTATAAATAATGAACTTAATAAAAAACTTATAAACGAAAAATTTGAACAACATATTCTTAATAAAGTTCTAGAAGGAACTAATATAATAACTCTAAAACGTCAAAGTCTACGAGGTGAAACATATTACACAACCAAAGAATACCTGGAATTAGAAAAAAATACATTAGGTTTTGCTAATAGCTTAAACGCTAGAATTTCTCCATTAAATTCTAAATATTTAGAAAATTTTATAGAAAATGTAAGGCTCTCGAACAGTTTAAACGAAGAGCAAATTGAAGCAATTAAATACTTAACTACCGATACCACGGATTTGGCTATAATTGATGGATTTGCAGGTGCAGGTAAAACTCGTCTACTTCAAAAATATAAAGAGATAATAGAGAAGAAAAATACACTTGCAGCAAGCTTTGGACTTGGTGGCAATAAAATTATAGGTGTAAGCGTCATGGGCATTGCGGCGTTAAACTTAGAAAGAGATACAGGTATAAAATCAATAACCATTGAAGCAATGAAAAATATGCTTAAGTATTCTTCAGCTGGTATGGGGCTTAAAAAGGGTGATATTTTAATTGTTGATGAAGCTGCAACTGTGACAGTAGAAGACTACTATTTAATACTTGAAAGAGCAAAAATAGAAGGGTTTAAAGTAGTTCTAACTGGTGATTTATACCAAGCACAACCAATTCAAAGTGCACAAATATTTGATCATTTAGTTGATAAAGTAGGAAGCTTTAGTTTACGTAATGTTTTAAGACAAAGGGATAAAAAAGATGCGGAAGCTACTAAGATGTTTGCAAGTGGTAATTTTTATGGAGGTTTAAGTTATTATAAATCAAAAGGTAATTTTGTTCATATGCTTGATGAATCTACCACATTAAGGCAACTTGCTCATAATTATGTCAAAGATTTATTCAATGGCGCAAGTTATGACGATTCAGTAGTAATCACTGCTACAAATGCAGATGTAGAAGTAATAAATAACCATATTAGAAAAGCCCTAGAAGATACTAATTATTTTAATTTTAAGCAAAAGGGTCGTAACCAAAGTGGTGTTGTAAATTCTAAGGAATTTAAATTAGAACCCTTCAAAAATTCCCCTAAGAAATTAGTTATAAGAAGAGGTGAAAAAATAGTATTAACTGAAAATGACTATAAAGATTATGATATAAGAAATGGAATGACCGCTGAAGTATTAGGATTTGTAGGAGAATCAGGTATTAAAATAAGGCTTTGTGATTTTAATAGAGTACTTATCATTGATACAGATAAATATAAAGGTATTAATTACGGTTATTGTTTAACTTCAAATAAAACACAAGGTATATCTGTTGAAAATACTCATGTTTATGCCAGCCGTGATTTTTATTCGAATAACCTTTATCCAGCTTTAACTCGCCATAAAAATAATATGACTATTTATTATAATGATGACGATTTTAGCGATATTAGAGATATTTCTGATAATGTTGGAAGAGATAAAGTTAGCTTTAATGCAATATCTTTTATGATTTCTTCTGAAGAATTATTAAAAGCAGATGAAACATATAAAAATGTATTTTTAATAAAACGTGTAAATGAAAGTATAAAAGAGGTAAGCGAAAAATTACAAATAGAAAAGGAAACAGATGAAATTAACGAAGATAAACAAAAAAATATCTATAAATTTATTACAGAATTAAAGTCATTAATAGATGCAAGAAGCAAACTGGCTGAAGTAATATTAAATGATTACGATAGTCATAGAAGATATTTACAAGAAGCAGGTTTAAGTAATTTGCAAAGAATGAAAGAATGTGCAGGAGTAAGTTTAAAATACAGTGATATAGAATTGAATGAAATCAAGCTCATTAAAGATTTTCTAACCACAAAAGATGAACTTGAAAAGATATTGTTAGCAGACAGTATTTCAAGAAAAAGAGTAAATTCTGTAGTTTTTTACGCAAAGGAATTTCGTAATGAAGGCTTAAGTATTAATGAACTAAAGAAATATGCTGACAAAATAGATAATCCTAAGTTTTTACAAACCAAAGAAGGAATATTCACTTTTTTTGAAAGTGAAGATAAAAAATTTGGTACTAATAGCTTCAATGATGTTAAAACAAGGTTAGATTTTATTGCTTTTAGCGAGACAGTAATTAAAGAATATAATGATTTACAAGATTTCAAACAAGAATTAGATAAATTAAACGAAAATCATAGTATAGCTTTTAATAGACTTAATGATTGTAAAATAACTAAGGAGCAACTTGAATTATTTATTAAATATCATTCTAATAATGAAGAATTAGCTAATTCAAAGCAAAAATTGATTCATACAAATAAAGAAATCCTAAATTTAGAAGATAAATTAAGCAAATTCTTACTTAAAATAGAGGGATTAAAAGATAAGATAAGCTATTTAGAAAAGGGTTTAGGTAGGTTTAAAAACCAATTTGATTATAGTCAATTAAAAGAATTTTATAATAAAACAACTAGACTTCAGGCTATTTACGAATTAGGTGAAAGAATTTATGGCTCAGATGAATTTAAGAAATTACTTGTGGACATAAATGCAAATGTTTCAAATTTTATTAATATAACTGGTACTAAAATATCAAAAACTACAAAAAATACATTTTATAACCGTTATAAAAATGCTGAAAAAGCCCTTAATCCTTTTGTAAACAAATTAGAAATTTTAATTAAAAAGGACCAAGAAGATATAAGTAAGTATGTAAAGGAATTTGATAATGATTTATCTAAAGCCAATAAGGAAAGTATAAAAGAAGCACTTATTACATTAATTGAAAATAGAGAAAGGTTAATAATTAGCGAATCTAAAGAATATAATGATAAGCTTAATTATATTGAATCTAGCAATTTAAAGGTATTATTAGATAAAAATCTTAAAACTATACTAGAACACGAAGATTTAAAAAAAGCATCAAATATAAATTATAAATCTATTTTTGATTTACTAAAATTAAATGAAGATGGAACTAAAAAGCTATACAACACTCACAATTTAAGTAATGAAGAGAAAATAGTTCAAATAGAAACTATTGATACCGAGTTTAAAGCATTAGTAGCTATTAAATTAGAGAATAATAAAGAAAAAGAAGCATTACTTGATGCATATGAAACTAAAAACTTTAAAGATATACTTTCAATAATTGACCATATTCAATTAAAGCAAAATAAGAAACTGCCATTTATAAGCGATGAAAATCCCTTAAATGAAGTTAAGGAAAATTTAAAAAGACTTACTTTTGAGGTTGCTGCATTAAAAGGACATATTTTAAAGGACAACAATGAAATTTTCGATAATTTCTATTATGCAGGAAAACTCATTGAAAAGGATAATACCTTAGAAAATAGGATATTAGCATTAAATACTGCAACTAAAGCTTTCATATATTCACATCACGATAATGAACCTTTATCACTTGATAAAGTTTTTACTCGTCATAAAGAAAGCTCGTTTGAATTTATGAACCAGGAAGCAGTTATAAGATATATAAAAAATGATAAAGAATTGTATTTAAAAGAAGGAAATATTGTTGATATTAATGATGTCGAGAATATTTTAACAATAGCTTCGAGGCATTTAAGGACATTCACCCCTGATAAAGTTTCTTCCTTTGGTAAATTAAGGGAAGAAAAAGTAGTAGAAGCAGTTAACGAATATGATTATTTAAAAGGTAATGTGACTAATTATATTCATGAACTGACTTTATCGCATGATTTTACTTGTTTACAAAAAGAGGCGATTGAAGAAATTTGTCTTAGGATTGTAAGTATTACTGGTAATACAATAAACATTCATAAGTTTGAAAAAGCATTAATTAGTGCTGTAACAGATATAAATTCTAGCTATGATAAATATAAAACCTCATTTAAAAATGAAAACAAGGATAATCCAGAGCTTCTTGCTAAGCAATTTGCCATTAAAGATCATTTTCATTTAGTAGGGGTTTTAATTAAGGAAGGTGAGTTTACTAAAGAGCATTTAGATTGGATGCATAAAAATAATTTAGCTCTTTATAAAAATATGATTAATCATTTAGCAATCAATAACCACCTAGCATTACACAATGATCTTGATAATCAATATAATCATCATGAAATTACACGATTGAATTAAATTAATAACCCTTTAACAGTAATTGTAAGAACTTAAATAAATCTGCTTATGAGAAATGTTAAAAATCTTTGTGTTTAAATCTATATTTGAAAGATGATCCTGCAGGAGGTTTAGGCCATTTTTCGTCTTTAATAGCTTTAAGAATAGTATAATGAACTACTAGGTTATTATCGTTAAACGAGAATTGAACAATTTTATGAGAGTTTGAAGGGAGATTTTTTAACAAAGAATCAAATAATCCTGGGTTTTCATCCTGAACTTGGTAACTCCAATATTCGCTACCTTCACTTATATCTTTATTTATTTCATTGGGTTTTCCAAATAAAGCTTCTATCTCATTTTTTGTAGTTTTTCCTAATACAATTGATCTTTCTAAAAACTTTTCATTAATATTCTTTGAGGAATGATCTGAACAGTTTCCTATTATTAAAATACAAAGAAATAAAGATAACGTTTTAAACATATACTCTAACCACAACAAAATTAACATAAAGTTTAAGGATTTATTAATATAATATATACTAGAAACTAAATCAATATTATATTGGTGTAAATACTAATACATTAATTAAATTGTATATAATTCAGTTGATTATCGTATTTTCTATAAGTGAATAAGTTCAGTTGAAAATAAAGCTAAAATGTAAAAATTTACAACCATGAAAATTAAAAGAAAAAAGCCCTTATAAAAATAATCCTATAATTTATCTTATGGAAAATAACAGCTCAAGAGGCTTGTATTTGCTCGCTTTTAATCAAAATCTCCATTCACCAATATTATTCCATCCGCATTCTAACATGGCTTTTGCCGTAGTAAAATGTAATGGCGATTTAAGAAATCTCGCTTTATTTAATATACTTTAAAACTCAAATTGCATATTTTCAATATCATTAGGTTGTATTTGTGCGCCGTATTGTTTAATAGCTCTTTTAACCATTTCTACCGATTCCTTATATTCTTCTTTATAAGTGATAATTTTTTCTGGTTCTTCAATAAAATATTGTTCTATATGTTCAAGCCATATCATAAAGTCCAAAGCTTCTTCAAGTTTTTCAATAGTTACTTCCCCTGTTTCATAAATGAAAGGCGCATGATTTAATTTCAAAAAAACTTCTTCAGAATAATAATCTTCTAAAGTATTATATATATTATTTATAAGCTTTTGTATCCTATTAGAAGGCTGTTTTGAGTACGGAACAGAAGGTATACCCAATTTTTCCATTAATTTTATAGATGTACACATATAAAACCTCTTATATATTAATTTTAAAGTCAAGTTTGTTCACTTACTTCTTCCTTTAATTCTTCAAGTTCAGATTTTTTTGATTTTTTACTTTTAGGAATTGCTAGTTCAGGAACTGATATATTATCTAAGTTCTTTTCTTGCTTATCCTCCTTTACTTTTACAATTACATTTTTCTTTATAAAGGGTGTAATACTATCAGAAATAAATGAGGAGGAGTTTAATTTAATTTTAGTCACATACTTACCTGTAGGTACTTTTACTAAAGCTTCTAAATTAGGTAAGTTTTCAATATCATAACTCTCGAATAAAAGTTCTTTATTCTCTTTTAATTGTAAGGATACTCCATCTCTTATGGAATTCGAACCGTAAGAAAGGTTTTCATTATAGTTTTCCACCTTTTGCATGCCTAAAGTTTCTGATATCCATTTATTTATTTCATTACTACTATTTTTAAAAAATATCTTAGTATTGCAGTTAGCTAAAATGTTTTGTGCTTGTTCATGAGAATAAACCTCCCTAATCTGAGCAATATTTTGTGCAGCAAAAAGACCTGCTAGATGATATTTACGTCCCTCTTCTACTAACATGGGCAAAGATTTTAGTTCATTTAAACTTTTAAGTTCATCCACAATAAACCAAATTGGTCTTTTATGTTCACGAATAACTGAATATTTTATAGCCATATCAAACCATAAACTCATAAGGCTTACTAATGATTCCCTATGTATTAGAGTACAAGCTATAAATAAATTACTATCATCATCTTTATTTACCCAATCTATAATAGAAAAAGGGTTATCGGTATCTTCAAGGAAATTTAAAAAATTTTCTATATAAGTTGTTAAGGTTGCTCTTATCGAACCACCTGTTTTATCACTATTTTTATTGATTATTCCTGCTGCATCTGTATTTTCAAAAAACTTAATAAAAGTATCATCATCCATGCATAATAATTCATGAAGCTTTTTAATTGATCTTTCACCTTTTTTATTCAACTTATCGATAGCAGCAGTAAATACAGTTCTTGCTGCTGTTACCCAAAAAGGATCTGTATAGCGTGAAGTTGGAATAAGGCCTGCTGATATATTCTTATAAGTTTCTTTATTATTTTCTTCAGCCCACGGTGTCCAAAGGGCTGATCTTTGATCAAGTGGATTTAATATAATATCTTTATCTTCTCTATATATTTTACTTATGAAATTACAACTAGAATCAATAATTACTATTTTATCTCCCCTAGCCCTTATTTGTTTTATATATTCTAAGAAACAAGTAGTTTTACCTGAACCAGTTGTACCAAAAACAATAGTATGCTTAAATTCTGATTCTTTAGGTAGTATTAGATCACCAATTTTCATATGATCTTTAAATTCATATTTTTTTAAATTAGGGTTGATAATTTTATTTAATTTTTTTGGCTCAACAAATTCATTTCCTTCCTTTACCTTTTTATTCTTTAACTTTCTACCTTTTTTAATCCATACAAATCTATAAACAATTGTCGTTAGAATTATAGAAGCTAAGGACATATATTTTATATATAAAAATAAAAGATTTATTGTACGAGTATAGGTATAATAATATATTTTGTTAGATATAAATGCATGAGCAGGAATACTTATAAGCCTTTTGCCAATTCCTGGTATTACAACCTTTGTGGAATATAAAATTTTTTTACTCATTAAGGTACTAAAGGTTTTTATATATAAATATTTTGAAGCTATTATAAAATCTATGTAAGAAATTTTATATATAATAAGAAATATTGTAATAAATATGCATGGTATTAAAGATAAAATATAAGTTTCTTTGAGTACTTGTAAGAACATCATTAAATTATGAAGTTCTACCTGCCCTCCTCGTGTACCATCCTGAATTGTACTTTTATTTATATTTTTGTTCATTTTTGTATTGTTTAAGAATCAATCATAGACATTTTCATGCTAATACCTTTGTTGCTATAGTATAATTCTGGAAAATGTTCTTTAAAGTACTCTGCTTTATACACTAACACTTCCTTCTCTTCTAATAACTCTTCTAATTCCTCTTCAGGCTCTTGCATTAGTTTTTTTATTTCTTGTATTTCTTTTATTAATTCATTAAATTCCGCCAAATCTTTTTTATATTTAAAATTCAACAATAATAACCTTAAAATGCAATTTATGACTCCTGTTCCATAAACTTTATAAAATAAGTCTTTTAAAATTTCCTCCGATCCATCAATTTCAAGGAGTTTTAATAATTTTTCTGAAACTTCATAACCATAATACATATGCGGAAATGTTTTTGAATATTTAGAAATTACATTCTCAATTAGCTTTTTATATTTATTAATATTACTTTCTACTAATGAAATATCACGATCTATAGTACTTAATCTCATCTTTACTTCAGATACTGTAAAAGCTCTATCCATTAAATTTCTCCTAACTTTATGAATATTTATTAATTTAAAGTACTCATTCTGATTTTTATTATAGCTTTACCCATTTTTCTAATACTTGTCGGGTATATTTCCTTTGATTAATTTCCTTTGAAGAATGATATTTGGCAACTGCTTCTCGCCAGTTAGAGGTCGCCTTATGAAGTTGTTTTAAATAGTTCGCACCATATTTTATATTATTTGTTATCTCAAACATCTCATCTAGAGAATTAAAGTTTTTAGAATGGTATCTATAATTAATTTGCAAACATCCAACGTCAAAGGATTTGTATCCTTTAGCAAGCAAATCATTTACATAAACTATTGCTTCTTCTTTAGTCTTGAAGTAATAAGCCTTGCCAGCAAAATTTACCGCATATGGATTATAGCTTGATTCTACATTTGAAATGGCAGATAGTAAATCTTTTGGAATGTTGTATTGTTTTTCGTAGTTTCGAATATACCTTTGACAGTCTTTTGCAAAGCTAATTTTGCTTAAACAACTAAAAATAATTAAATATAAAATGGCTTTACCCATTTTTCATAACCTCTTCTAGTTTTTCTCTAAGCCTATGTATTTCTGCTTGCATTTCCTCAAGTTCTTCTATTGATATAACAGTTACAACCTTTCTGCCGTTTTTTATTATATTTACAGGTTCTCTTCTTGCTTTATCTATTAATTCACCAAATTTATTTTTTGCATCCGTAGCATTAAATTCTGCCATTAATTATTACCTTTTTGTATTATATAGCTAAAATAGCTAATTTAGGCATTTTAGTCAATATCTGTTGACATATTTGTAGGATTATTTTAATAATTTTTTTAATTAAAGGTTTATTAACCTAATAAATTAATATTAAGTATTTTTAGAGGAAAATTATGCAACAACATTATAGGGTTAAGCTTAATCTTTTAGTATTAAAAGAGCCATTTTACAATACAACTATGGAAATACCAAAAGCTATATCTTTTACTTTTATAGATGATAACAATAATCAATATATAAGAATATTTGACTATAAAAAACCTGTTTTTATAAATACAAAATCAAATTACAATCTTAAAGTTAATTATAAAACAACTGAAGAGTCTACAGGTTTAATTCATAATATTTATGAAAATTTTATGGGTGACTATAAAGTACATGAGATTTATAACCCTAATTTTATGCAAATAGAAGATGTAGATTTAGTTCATGCTTTTGATAAAGAGCAAAAGCATATTTCGCCATTTAAAGCTGAGTCAATTATCATTCAGCATAATGAAAATGTTACGCCATACATTGTTGAGAATTTCAATATATGTTCTCTACAACCAGGTGATTATGAACTGCGTCAAACTGAGTTTGATTATATTTATAACAGTTAACCATTTTTAATAAGCTAAGTTATATAAAGTTCAACGCATAATGTATTTTTTTCTCTTTATCTGAACCTCTCAAAATAAACTTGTGTGCGGTGAATATACTCTTTAAACACCGCACAATATGCGGAGATTATTATTGTTAAAAAGGGTAAGAGAAGTTTAATTATATTAGTTCGTGGTAGGTTTTGAATATCTTTTAAAATTATAATGTTAGCATTTATACAGAAATGAGCACAAAAATAAAAAATATGTTATAATGTTTAAAAACATATGCAAAGGAGACAAATAGGAAAAAATAGTATATTATTAGCTATAATTTAACAAAGAAATTTTACTAAAAGACAATAAAAAATATTGAGAAGATTATGATAAAATTAATTGATAGATTTTGGAACTGGCTCTTATCGATTTTATTTAAAACCGATGTTAGATGTTATATTTCCTCTTTTATTTTAAATATAGGATTTTTCACCCTAGCCCCAAAAATTATTTCTATAGCTGCTTTGTTTTTTGTATGGTGGCCTTTTTTCTTTAATAGATTTATCATTTCTATGAAATGTTGGACAAAATTTAATGATTTAAATAAGGCAGTACCAAAAGAAGAATATAAATATACTATCACAGATCAAAGAGTACTTGCTGCAATATTTATTATTTCTTTATTAACTTCAATTTATTTACATTATTATGTAGGATATTATATTCTTTTAATGCCATTCATATTTACAAGAGTGTATGGCTTAATTATGCGTATACCTTTTCCTGTATTTGCTAATGCTTTTCTTGGGTCATTTGGTGAAGGTGTGAATAGCAAATTTGAATTAAATGAAGATTACATTCCTAAGAAAAGAGATATTTTCGAGAATGCTGCTTATAAAAATCTTTATAATAATCCAGCTCATTCTTTAGTTCCTGGAAATATCTGGAATACTGATTATTTAAGAAAAAAGTAAATTTAATCAACTAAAGAATCAGTTTTAGGCCTTACATCATGTATTGTTTTAGTACCATTCTCATTACTTATATCGACTTGTTTTTCTAAGAAGTGCTTCTCTTTATTCATATTAATATTTTTTTTACCTAATTGGTCATTATGAGCCGCCATATTGATTTCAGCTAAATCTTTTGCTCCTACTTCAATAATAGTATCTTTAATATGGGTATTATTTACACCCTCATCAAAGGTTTGTTCATTATGATTAGATAAACCATAATCATTTTTAATTTGACCAACATTAAAATCTTCATATTTACTATCTAGTGAATGCGAAGAAGGTAAAGTAGTTTTATTAGCTTCATTTATAATTTTATTAGTTTGAGTACCTATATATTCATTTGCGTAAGCTTTAAATAATTCTGGTTCTTTTTCCATAATATTATAAGCTTCATCCATATTACCATTATTTTTATGGGCAATAAATTCAAGCACCTCTTGATCAGCATTCCTAGTAATTGTTGCACCAGAAGAATTAACAAAGCTTACTGCATTACTTAATCTTTCAACATTTTGAATTGAAGCTTCTAAAGATTGTCTGGTACTTTCTTGTTTTGTATAAGATTTAGATAAATTATCAGAAAGTCTTGTATCAAAGGTTGAATTGTTACCATAAGACATATTTTTAGCAGCATGAACCATTGATTCTAAATTAATATTATAACCATTTCTTTCTTGAAACTCTTTACTTTTTCTATAAGTTTCTATTGCTTGATCAGACATTTCTAATCCGCCATGTAAATTAGCCCCTAGTGAGGCGTTAAAGTTAAACGGACTTCCTCCTAATAAATTATCTGCCACACTTTTCCCTTTTCCACTGGAATTAATACCTGCTGAAGCATCCATAGTAAGGCCTGCTGCAACTTTTGATGCGGTTACAGTGTCCATACCAAATTGTTTTTGTAACCCTCTTACAAGTTCCTGCCCTTGAGCTAAAGTTTTACCATGAGAGGTAGAAGTATCTATATTCCAAGTATTACCACTTGATTCTCCTTTAGCAAGACCCTGATAAAATTCAGTTAAAGCATTAAAGGTACCAATTTTTTCATTTGAATGAGCTTTAGAAAGATTTGTTATTAATCCTTTTTCATTATCCAGTCTTCTAGAGATTTCACCAGTTACAGAATCTTGTAGTTCTACTGAATTTATACCTTGAGATGAAGTTAAGCCTGCTCCAGCCTTAAATACCATACTTCCATCTGATTGCATTAATTTATAAGCACCATCATTCATTTGTGTTTCAATTTGAGCCCCTCTAAAACTACTGCTTTGATCCATTTTGAAACCACTAAAATTACTTAAGGAGGTTACCCCTTGAGTAATATTCCCTGTGCTAATATTACCTGTCGCAAGTTCAGCACCAGCTTGTGAGGCTGCTGATTGCATCTGACCAGTGATAGAGCTAGAAAGATGTACTAAATTTGCAAGTCCGCTATGAATTAACATATATGACAAAGGTGGAATACAAACTGATAATAATCCCGCTACACATGCAATATTAGTATTAATTTCTGACAATCCAGCTGAGGTTAATATAGTTAAACCCTTCCCCCCTAAGAATCCTGAAGTAAAAAAATCACCAGTTGTGGTCATCATCATATTTAATATTGCATATAAAGGAGCCCATAAATGAAGAGATAATAAGGAAGTAAAGTAAGTTTGCAGAAACTTTATACTTGATGACCCAAGAACTATTAACATTACAAAAGGTAAAGATGCATAAAGTAAACCTTCAAAAACAGCTTTTAAAATTGGAAGATTTCTAGCATTTTGCTCAATAGATACTAATATTCCCATTCGATGTTGTACAATTGCTCTTGAAGTAGCATAATTTAAACTACTTCCGTCTTCCTCTATTTTTTCTTTAGGCGCTGCAATAATTTCATTTATCATCATCTGTTGCTTAATTAAATTTTCAGAATTTAATGCTATTTTTTGTAAAGATGAAATACCATTCAAAAATGAATTCATATTATTCCTAATAAATTCATTTCCCTTCTTCTCCGCTAATTTTGATTTAGTAAAGGAGTTAGAAATGTCATTGGCATATCCTAAAAATGGAAAAATAAGGGTTATTCCATTAGATATAATATTATTTATTTCTCTATTCCAAACCAAATCAATTTCTTGAGCAGCATCTTTACAGCTTAGTAATTCCGTCACGGTTTTACTATGAAAAGTAGAATTTCCACTTTTCGTTTCTTTTGTATATTTTATATACGGCATACCTATTGATTTTGGGGCATATTCTTTCACATAACTCCATATATCATCAGTAGAATTTAAAGTATTCATACTGTATCTTCCAATCATTGCTCCAGTTACAATACATTGTTGCGTGAATTTATTTAAATTATGCTTAAATATGGGATCTGAGATTTTGAATTTTTTTATTTCAGCCATGAGTGTTGCACCAAAGATCATGCCTGAGTTTTGATAATATTCATTTTCATTTAAAGTTGAAAAAGAAGTTTCAAAGGCTTCGGTTATACTATGACTTAATTCTGATAATATACCTCCAACTACACTTATAGGTAAAGGAACATTATCTACTTTAAATTCAAATTTTGTAATAGTATCATGAACCATTACTGGTGCTGTAGGTATGAAAAATGAAGTTAAAAGTACATTTGTAAATATAAGTTTTTTTACAGCTTCTAGAATTTGGTTACGATTAATAAGAATAAAACCGAGGCTAAACATTCCAATAACTACAGCTAAATTACATAACCGCTCAAATATTCCCTTGTCATTGTGGAAAGAAGCAATTGCATTTAATATATTAAACATAATTTCTCCGCCACCTTGAGTATAAATAGTATAAAGATATTCTTTCATGATTATAATCCTTCTCTATTTACACTTTGATCAAACAAATGGTGCATTTGCTTTTCTATATTTTTTGATCTTTCAATGACGTTGATTAATGTGCTTAACCTTTCATATACACTATGTTTTTTGGAATTTATTAATTTTCTAATTTGTAAATTTTGTTTACGAAAATCACTTAGGAGTTCGTCATTAATTTGAACATATCTTAATGATGTTGCATTATGTGTAACAATATCAATAACACTTTCTAAATAATTAAATAGAATATCATAAGCTATTGCTTCAGAATACTCGCTTACACTAATAGCACTACTACCTCTACGGAAAGCAGTTTGGACAACAAGCATTTTTTGTATTGGAAAATTAGTAGATTCTATAAATGATTTTTCTGCCTCAGAAAGCTCCTCGTCGTCAGCAATTTTCCTAGATAATTCTCTTAAAATATTATCTACTTTTTGAACTAAGCCAATGGAAGTATTTACTTTTTGAGGTTTTTGTTCATGTATAGATAAGTTTAAAGCCGTTGATACTTCTGATACCTCTAAACATTTTCCTTGTCTATCTTTACATGTATAAATCTCAGCGTTTCCACCGTAAAGAAGGGTGTCTATAAGACCGGATTCTAGCGCTTTCGACGCTAAATATATAATTTCATAATTTGTATCAGCAACTCCTTTCCCTTTATTACCTTTGATAGTAGTTAAACCTTTTTTCTTTGCTATAATTGTGCCTGAAATAGTCATAAATAATTCCTTTGTAGATTCATCTCCTAAAAAAGAACTGTCTTTTAAGGCTTCCCAAGCAATATTAAATTCATCTTTTAAGACATTTTTATAAATATTATTACTATCAGTTAAACCTTCCATACCATTTTCAGAACCGCATTTTTGTCTTGCTTGGGCATAATCTGAGAATTTGCCATAGGAAGTTCCCATGCTATTACATAAAAGTCTTGTTGATGCATCAGTTTTAGGCCATAAACCACCTACTACAGTTGCGGCTGCTTCACATGAATTAATATTTGTATTATTCATTCGTTGAGCTAATGTCTGAAGATATTTTAAACTATTTGAAACCGTTGGAGTCATATGATCAAGAGCCAGGGTAAAACCATATGCCATTGTTTTTGACCCAATATCTTTAAGAAGCAATACTAATTGATCAGAACTAATATAACTAAAGCCACCTGCAAATAAATCAATACCACCACATCCTGATCTCATTGAAGGAGTTTGTAATTTAAAAAGGTTTTTATTTCTGGCAGGAGTTCTATAAAATAAACTTCCTCCTGTATAATATCCTCCTTGTTGATGCTTATACGCTCCACCTTGGCTAACATTACCCTTAGCTCCCATTTTATTAAAAAACTCATTCAAATGAGTTAAGTTGCTAGCTTTAGCTTCAGTTGTAACTATCAAGAGCACTGCCACTATTATGTAACGTATCACTTGCATATTCCTCTCCTGCTAACAATAAAATATTATCTTCAATCTCAGTTTCGCTCGTAACCCCGAAGGCTATAGGGATTAATTTATTATCTGAAGCTCTATAAGCAATTAAAGCGGGTACATTTGCTATATTTAAGCTTTCAGCCATGCCGTTATCTTGTTTACTATTTGGGAATTCTTTTAATACTCCGCCATCTAAAGATATAGGAAGCACAGCCCATTTATGCTTTTCAGCAAAATTTTTAACAATGGGAGCAAAAGCATGACAGTAATTACAACTATTTTTAAAAAAGAAAAATAAACCATATTCTTTTGCTAAATTCGCTATGATCTCATTTTTTAGAGCTTTTTGTTGTTGAAGATAAACCCCTCTTCCAACGTGATTTACTGGGTGTTTTAAAGTTTCATCTAATTCAGGATGAGCTAAAACAACCTTTTGCCAATTTTTCGAAAAAGTATGAGATTTATTAATTACAAATTGTTGATATTTTACGTATTCCCTTACATTACTTTCAGTAGGAGAAATTATTGCTTTATCTAATCTTTTTTTAAGCTCAACTTGAATATTTTGAATTTCTTTTGAATAATCAATTTCGAGCTCTGTATTTTCCTTATTTTCTTGTTTTTTATCTTCTATAATTTCTTTTTTGGGCTGCTGCTCGTAATAATGCCATCCTTCTGCTTTTTTTGACCAAAAAGAAGCTTCAGCGTTACTTGATAAAACAATAAAACTTAGTAAGAGAAATTTTTTATTCATTATTTCCCTCTTTTTTTATACTATTTTCTTTTAATTTATTCGAAATATCTTCTTTTAAATTATCTAAGCCATTTTGAATGGTCTTATGGAGCTGATCATAATTTACGGGCTTGAACTTAGATCTTATATCTTCATATATTTCTATAAAATCAAGCTTGGAAAAATCAATGCTTTGAAGTTCATCAACAGTAAAACCCCTACATATTGGATGTGCAGGCGTTCCAAAATTCAAGCCTAATTGGGGACGAGCTTGTTCGTTTAAAATACGTCCAAGTTTAGAAGTAAAACAACAATACCTTCTATTTTTCTTTTTCATACCTATTAAATTCGATTCAGCAGTATAAGTTCCAATAACGACGCATAGCCCTTGATCAACTTTTTTGGCTAGCTTCATTTCATTTGTGGAACATTCGGTTATTTTAATATCATGGCCCCAACCTTTTCCTTTCTCTTTACAACAGTCACTAAAACCCCAACCAGATTTACGACAAACATTATCTTCCCCTGCAAATAAGGAATCCACCTTATGTTGGTTATTATTTTGTATTTCACTTAATACAGATAATTGAGCTAATGTAGATTCAAATTCTTTATTTGAATCAAAACTTGTATCCGCACAATTGCCATTTAAACAAAATATTTTTTTCTTATCATCACCTACATTCTCACTTTTAATTTTAGATGATGGTACCTTACAGCGATAAGTTTGTTTCCAATTTATACATATATTATCTTCTTTTTGTATACATTGAGATCCTACTTGCTGGCAGTTATTATTTTTATAAGTGTTACAATTATTATTTGATTTAGGAGTACATGTATAATTAAATTCCTTATTCCAACATCTATTAAATTCTCTGCCATAAAAATTTCTTGGTATATCGTCTAAGCAGCTTTCACTTTTTTTTACACAATTACGCAAGCTATTATTTTCAATTGCTTCACAATAATTACTTGTTTCTTCTTTAATTAAATTAAATTGTTCTGGTTCACGAATTATAACTGTTGGAGGCTTTGGACATCTTGCACATGGGGGACAATAAGGGTTATCTTCTCCTATAAGAGCTCCATTTTTTTCATGTGTTCTCCATTCAGGATTATGGTCTACACCATCTTCCGTCCGACATCTAAGATTGCAACAAGTCCAATGTTCAATAACATCTTTTTTTGCTGGTTTATATTCGATATCAAAGGTGCTTATAACCTTGTTGCATTTAATTTCCTTTTGTTTTCCAGCTTCTTCACAAATATATTCTTTTTCATCTTTTGTATCTTGTGTTTCTAAAGAAACATAATGATCTTCAATAAAGTTTTGTTCATTATTTTCTAATATTTTTTTACTTTGGTTCGCAAGTTCTCCTTTATTAATATCATTAAAACGAGCCCTTGTTTGACTTGTATCATAAATATATTTTGCCTCTTCAGTAAGTTTTGGAGATTGTGAAAGTACAGAATCATCAATATTAAAATCTTCTTCATAACTAGGTATATATTCCTTAGGGTTTAAGGAAATGCTTTTACTATTTTCTAATAATCTTTTTGCTACTTCTTTAGAATTAATAAAATCATTATATAAATACTCATTCTCTACTTCTTCCGCATATACAGACGAAATAAAAGTAAATATTACAAGTAGTAAAGAAATAAACTTCATAAAAGTTTCTCCTTTAATTCTCCCTGTTCCTTAACCTTTTTAAAAAAATAATCTAAGGTTATGTTTCCCGAAATCTTATCGAAATTACGACAAGACATTTCTTTTGAACAATTTTCTTCATCAACTAAAATGAAAGTTGGAACGGCTTTTATATCATATTTTGAAAATAATTCTGGGTTTATCTCTACACCAATTCCTGCCTGCTCAATTAATTCTTTTACAGCTATTGCGGTTTCTTTAAATGAATTGTTAATAAGCCCTCTAATTACAAGCTTACCCCCATTTACAGCAGTTTCTTTTGCTATCTTCACTAAATTTTTTTGATCTAAGGAAAAGGAAACAAATACATATAAATTTATTCCATTAAGATTAGTTTGATCTTGAGTCGTTCCTATAAATTGATAGAGATCTTTATTATTATGAACATTTGTTAGTATTTCTTTTGAATGTAAATCTATTTCACTTATGTATTCTTTAAATGCACTTTGATCGATTTGTTCAGCTTTTAAGTAAATATCTTCTATTTCTTGTTTATATTTTTCTATTAAATTATCGGTTTTAGAATCAATTTTCTCAATCTCATAATCAAAAGAACTAAATTCACTCTTGCATGTATCAGCATGAGAAAAATTAATGTAGAAAATAAAGGGGATAAAGAAAATTACAGAGCGCAGCAATTTTTTTTCCTCCATATGAGATAACCAAAATCTTCGCCCTTATAGGGAAATTCTTTACCCATACCAAATAAAATTTCATTCATGCCTAAAGAATTACAGGCATAAAACCCACTTGTTGCAGGAATCGGATAGGTCATTTGCAATTTGTATTGGCTTTTTTTAATTCGAGCAGAAGGAACTTCACCACATAACGCTTTTCTTCCACTTGTAATACCTAATACTTGTATTCTATGTAATTTTGATAGTAATCGACCACTTAGTACATGACTTGCTTGTATTCCACTTCTATGTTGAGTTAAATGGCCAGCGAAAGGATATAAGCTGCCATTACATCCTGCACACCAAAACAATCTATCGATTCCCATAGAAAAATTTGTAGATATACAATCTGTAGCACAAGCGGCTTGAGCCACAGGATTAGAAAAAATGACTGCTTCTGGATTGAAAATAAAAGCTAATTCGTCATCATTCCAGGTAGGGTCAAATTCAGTCATGTAAGCAATGTCAAAGCTTGTTTTGTCTAAACACACAAAATCTGTAATTAATTCAAGCCAATATAAAAGAGGATACATGTAATAATGTACGTGATAAAAACTTTCATTAAAGCCCTTTTCATCCACTGCTTTATAAACGGTTCCACTTCTTTTAAAACTTGAACCTAAGCTTAGTCCTCCCATACTTACCATACAATACGGTGATCTCGTTACTTCTATTAATCTTACAGGTTCCCAAAAGCCAATAGGAACACCAGGTACTGGAAGTGGAAAAGGTGGTTTTGGGCAAGCACATATTAAATCATCAGGATTATCATCAGTATCAAATCTATTATTTGAATTCACTTTAACAGGTCCAATAGTTATTGGAAATAAACAGGACCAGCAAATATCATTTATAGGATTAACAAATCTTCCTACACATTGGCTTGCATATGCAATATTGCTAAAAATAATCACATTAATGATTACGATAAATTTAATTATATTGAATGTCTTCAACATTAAATTCCTCAATTTTTAACATTTTATTTTCTTGGCTTACTTTACAAGGAACTGCTTTTATCCCTAATTTATTTGTCAAAGCGCCAAATTGATCAAAAAATACACCCTTTTCTAATTTTTCAGATAATTTCTTCGGATTACCCTTAACTAAGATAATTTTGAAATTCTTTTGGTTTTTTATTTGTTGTTTCACATATTCAATTTGTTTGATATTCGTGCCATTTATAAAAATTAGCTCTTTTGATAAATTCACGTTGTCCAAAGGGTTATGCTTGTCTCCTTTCCTTGCAATTATATTATTATGATGGTCATAAATATCTTCATTAACTACTATTGAAGGATCGTAATAATATACTCGATTATTCTCAGCATCTTTGATTCCTGAAACTGCCTGAGGATTATTTATTTTATTTTCAACGATAGTACTTAACTGCTTTTGATGTTTTAAAAGACCTTCTTTTTTTATTTTTTCTTCAATTTTTAATTTGATATATTCAATCAAATTAATTTCTTTTATTGGCTTAACTTCACCCCAAGTACCAAAATCTTTAGCTAAGCTAATGTTAAAAGAAAATACAACCAAATATAAAATTAAAAGAAAATTAATTGTTTTCATTGGATAAAACCTCATTTTTCATTTCTTCAGTTTTATCCGTAATAATATAATTACCCTTCTTTAAGATTGTTTTAGAATTAATTACTAAATCATCTTTATTGAATTTATTTTCAATTCTATTCTTAAGCAGGGTAATAAATTCTTTAACTTTTGAATTTAGCTCCTTATCGTCAATATTACTTTTAGCTAATTCAATCGTTTTTTCCTGGATAATTTTATCTATATCTATAAGGAATATTTCTCTAGAATTATTAATATTACTAAAATAAAGACCACCTATAAATATACCTACAAGTAAAGTGGTTAGAATATATAGGGTAAAATCTAATTTTTTAAATTCCATATATTTTCCTCTCGACTTCACTTACAGCATCTTCTATTGATTTTCCTTGATTTAATTGCTCGTAAACAGCAAGTTTTACTTCTTTAGTTGTCGAATATAATACTTTAGAGTAATTATCTAAATACAACCTACCAATACAATAACCATTAGGACTATCTATCATTATTTCAGAATATTTCTCATAAATTGTATTTAATGATGAAACTAAAGCCTTTTGATGATTATCCATTGGATAACCTTCCTTAATATTATCTTTTTCAGCAATGTCAGTTATGCCATTCAAGTTTGATTGTTGTAGGGTGCATTTCCAGGCTGAATTATTAAAGCATGTTTTAGTTGATTCATTTTTAAAAAAATCTGCAATTTGTTGCGTTCCCATAGCAATACAGGCTTTTAGTTTCCTGGTTATACGATACCATTCTTCAATAAAATTACCCATTGTTGAGGATAATAAACGCCAGGATTCGTCAATTACTATTAAGCAAGGAACCGATCTATATTTTTGTAATAACACTGTATTAATTTGAATTAATATTATTTGAAATACTACAGCTAAAAGGTCATTTTTATCTTTAATATCATCTAATTCGTATACATTTAAATCAGAGGTAATATCAAAATTCGAAATGGTATTAAAATACCCTCCATAGGTTCCTTTTTCTCCAAAAGGAAAAAGCATTTGTCCTACATCATGCGCTCTTGGGTCATCAAGTGTAAAAAGAGCGTCTATTACATCTTGAATATTTGCTTTATTTCTTTTTAATTCCCAAGCTTTAAATATTGCTTGTTCTATAAAAGAATTTTCTATTGAAGTTGTCCCATGAAATGGAGAAGCCATTACCTGAATTATTCCTTTAATCGCTCTAATAATCTCTTTAAACTCTTCAAGGTCAGTATCATCTATATTTGTAAAAGGGTTTAATTTTAAATTAGATCTTGGTGTAAATTCTACGAAATTTCCTTTGAGTAATGTGCATATATTTTCATATGACCTACCAATATCTATTATAAATACTTTACCTCCCATACTTAGAACACTGGTAACAAGTTCTTGCATAAATACAGATTTTCCACTTCCAGACATTCCTGTAATACACATATTATAATTCCCTTTATTATCAAAAGGATTAAAATAGAAAATCTGACCTCTTCTTCCTGATAATAATAAACCTGGCGTTACAGTACCTTTCCATTCTCCTTGAATAGGCATAAAAACAGCTGATTCATGACTTAAAGAAGTTTTACATTTTCTAAATCCTTTTAAGTAAAGCCAGTATTTTTCACCCCAAGACATAGGGAAAGCATTTAGTAATGCTGGTAAATGAATAAATTTATCACTAACAAGTTGCCATCCATGAGCTCTGTATAACATTATTAAAATTTGCTCACTTACTTCTACTTGCCTTTTTTTTCCATAAAGAATCACTTGATAATGAGTGAAAACGATTCTACCGTCTGATTCAAGCGAACGTCTAACAAAATGCAATTCTTCAGATTGTTTAGTCAATTTACTATTAAACTTTATTAAAGACCTATTTTCAGCTTGATTATCTATCATCATTGATTTTGCAAGTATTTTAGACTTTAAAAGTGGGTCATTTGGAATATGAGTACCGAAATGTATAATAAATGGAGTTCTTATCGTTCGATTGCTATTCATCAAGTCACCTATAAAATTATTCATCAAAGAAAGAGACCATCTTGATGGATAATTTTTAACACTATAACTTTTGAATACTTTGTCATTTTCCCTTACGGAAATATAATCTTTATTGACTTCTAATAACGTATCATTTGAAACTATTTGGTCACATAAAGGTTCATATTTATTATAATTAAGATCCGAACTCGTTATATTATTATCTTCACTTAATATATCATCAATTACCCTAATTAAGCTTTCTGCATCAATTGATCTTGAATACAATTCATTTGATTTAAATATAGTACTAATTTGCTCTCTTATACTTTTAAGCCTTTCTAAAACGATTACCTCTTCCTCTTCATTTCTTTCGAGTAAAGGTTCAGAATATGAAATATATAATTTATAGTCCGTAAAACTTACTTCATTGTGTTGCGTGTTATTTTCTTTAAAATATAATGCTCTTCTTTCTGCTAGCTTTTGAAAAATTTTATTAGGAGTTTGTTCTTTATATTCTTGATATTTATCTAAATAATCACCTATTTTTGGGCTTGATATAAAGGTAAATTGTAAGTTTGATCCTTCTGGTAATAAATATTGAAATATTTGAGAAAATGTTACTTGAACTTCATATTTTGCACTTGTTAAAGGTATAGCTTCTAATACAAACCCAATACTATTTTTATTAATAAAAATATTTTCATCTTTCAAGAAAGCTAAATAAGGTAAATAATCCGCAAATCCTTCTATACCAAGCAGATTTTCTACTGTTTCTCTAGTTTTTTGATAATCTCTTAACCTAATTTTTTCCTCCGAAATCAAAGGAAACAAAAAGCTTTTCAAGATATTTTTGAAATATTTCATCATTTAATTCATTGGTACATTGATATAAAAATCTTCTATTTTATTGCCATTATGATCAGTATGGGCTTTAATTAAGACTGGAAGGTAGCTTGTAATGCTAGAATTACTGGTTTTATTTAACTTTTCTTCAGTTATAATTTTTTTTTCGATATATTTTTCTTCATTATTTACTTTACCATTATCTATAACTGAATGAACTTCTGATACAGATAAACAACCCAGACCATCTTTAGCTTTACAAGTAAAATCTCTTTTATAAGTGGTACATGCAGTTAATGATAATAATAATAAAAGAGGAATTTTATTCATTGCTTACTCCTTTATTCAAATTATTAGCTTTGTTTCTCGCCTTATTTCTTACTTCTGAAATTGTTTCATGAACGTTTTTACTACCTATCAATGCAGCTTCTGTGAAAACAATATCTACATTTCGACCTGCAGCAACTTCGATAATTGGTTGAATATTTTCAGCTTTATCTATGTGATATTGAGCATATCTTTCTAAACTATTTGCAGCCCCTTCAGAAAGATTGTTTGTTAAGCGCTGATCCAACGGAGGAGATTGAATCTTTCCATTAGCAGTAAAAGGATTAATTAAAACAGATTGAGGAGTTATAGTTTTACCTAGGCCACTTAATACACCCCCCATTAAACTATGTTCTAAAAATTGATATTCTTTTGAAACAACCTTTCCTCTTACACCCGCCTCAGAATCTTCTCCTGCAACATATCCTGCAATGGCTGTTTCGATTATTTCCCCAGTTTTTTTATTAACACAGGACATTTTTTCTGTACGCATATAAACCCTTTCACTGGACAAATCACCATAACCACTTGCTGTAACATGGCAATCTACTAAATCTCCTCTAAATTTATTTGGTAAAATTGCTCTATCAATGATTCTTAAAAGAACTGGTCTTGGGTCTGCTTGGGAAGAAAGAGATGTGGAAGCAGCAACACCCCCTACGATTTTTTCTTTAGCTGAACTACCTGCAGGAATCGTATTATCAATAGTTTTAACTACTTCATCTGCTATTCCAGATTTTTCATTTACAAGTTTTATTCCAAATTTCTTTATTTGTGGAGTAATAATATTACCTTCATTGTCCAAAGGAATTGGTTTAAGATTTTCATTTCCAATCAGTTTTTCTTGATAATTTTCCTCAATTTTCTTTATTTCTTGATTAAAGAATTTGGTTTGTTCTTCTCGTTTTTCCAATTCTTCCTTATACTTCTCTTTTAAACTTAACAATTCTTGTTTAAGCTCATAGAATTCATTTTCTACGGTTAGCTGCTTATTTTCTATATCTGCACGCCATACAGTTTCTATATCTTTATTATCTATGGGTTTATCTAAACCAACTGTATAAGTTGATTTTGCTTCAATTATTTTTATTTGCCTTTTTTTTAAAGCAAGTGACACTACGCTAAGAATTAACGCTATAATAATTGTGCCTATTGCTAATCTGAGTAAGTTCTGTCTTTTTTTAATAAGATTACTTATATAGTGTATTTTCATTTTGCCCTCACTATATAAGCTTCAGTTACTTCATTAGGCTTTAATTCTTTTTTTAAGATTGCTATTGCTAATATTTTAGAATTTGTAGGAATAGTATTTTCAGTAATTATTTTTAATTCTTTACTGATGTTTTTTACTTTAAATTTTTCACCCTTGTATTTTTCTTTATTTATTTCGCTAATTTTTGTTAGGGTTATTGATTTATCAAGAACTAGGCTTGCAGATAAACCTTTGATATTATCTGATTTAATAAGGTCTTTAATGATACTTACAATGTCATCCGTGTAATTTAAAGTTTTAGTTTTATCTTCTATTTCGGCCATTAAATTGGGTTTATTAGATATTAGTTGGACTGTCTCTCCTAAATTTAAATTATCATTAACTTTAATATTTACATCTTGTACAATACCCATTTCTGAAACTAACGTTATTGATGTTTCTTTAATCAAAGAACTTGCCGGTCTTATATATAATTGACCTAAATTTTCATCGGCTTCTAATATTAAATCCTCTGCATTACTGAATAGGTTTTTAATTCTGTCATTTTTAAAGTATATTCTTGTCAAGTGGTTAGTTGGTATTACAACATTTATCCTTTCATTTTCATTAATGACTATATTTTGATTAGCATCACCAATTAATGGAAAAAATAGACTCAAGATAAAATAAAAATATTTCCGCATTTTAACCTCTTGGCTGATTATTTCCCAAACTATCAATTTGGTTAGTAGTTTCTGGCTGATTGTTCTCATCTAATTTATTAAATGACTTTAGACGTAGCGCTCCTGCTAAATAAGAAAATGTAATTAAATACTTCCTATTTTCTTCAATAACTTTCCTATCACTTACAAAAGCAATAAATTTTCCGGATATAACAGCAGTAAGGTCTTTATCGTTTATGATTATATTTTCAGGATAAAAAACAGTATCCATTCTCAAACGTGTATAAGTTTCCTTTAGCTTTTGAATTGAATAAAAAATGTCTCGCATATAATATGCATCAGCATGCTGCATTAAAAAACTTACATGAAATTCAAAGTTTTCATAATGAATATTGAGTAAATAATGAGTAAAATATGGTATCATTTGATCTAAATAACCTTCTGAAACTTTTGAATTTGTTACCCAAAATGAATCTTTCATATTTACAGGGGTTATAATTATCTTTTCTTCCATTGAATAAATTTTCATAACTAATAAAAAATTCGTTATTAATAGTAATGCGCAAACTGAGAATGCTATTCTCTTCTGACCTACAATAGCTAATTTTTGTAAGTGTAATTTATCAACAAACATTTTTTATTTTCCTAAATAACGCCGAATATAAGATGGTGGCATTCTAAGGGTAGGTGTATTTATTTTTCTTAAAGTTATTCCTATTGGCTTTGTATTTAGATACCAATATGTTATTTGTTCTAAATGAATTACATTTAAGGGCAGTTTACTTTTTATTGATCTTAAAAGGCCAAAGGTTATAGGAGCGAACAATATTATATATAATTTATTTAATGGGTTAGTATTGGCAAAAATCCCTATTAATATAGGTAAGCTTAATGCTAAAAATTCATCTAATGACCAAAACAAATATTTTTTTGGTTGATCAAGTAATTTAGTAATAATAAAGTCATCGCTCATATACCTTTACCTTATGAAGCTATATTTGGGAAACAATTTGAGAGTACCACTTGTCCATATACCGAAAATAAAGCTAAACAAATGGCAAGTACAAAAGCAAATAGCACTTGTTTCATAACTAAAGAAGCACCAACCATAAATAATATTGCAACCATTACCCCATAATATGCTTTTTCAATAGTTCCGTAGGATTTATCTAAAGAAATAGTTAGAGCATCTGAAACTGTTCCTCTTGAACTATGGTTTGCGGCAATGCTTACATTTATATTTGTAAAACTTATTATAAAAACAAATATTGTTATTATTTTCTTAAATGAAGATTTATAATTTAAAATTATATTATTAAGCATCTTAAGCTCCTTTCTCTTGTTTATTTTGAGATAATTTATTCTGTAGTGCTTTTATAACCTCGGCTTGTTCTTTTATAATCTCGATATTAGCTTCGATTAATATTGTTAGTTTATTCATGTAATCTTTTCTTATCTTTTCAGTTACAATTTCTTTGATTAAGATTGTAAATAATAAGAATAACGCTATTATTGAAACATTTATTGCAAATAAATGATTAATTTTTGAATTATTATCGGTTTTCATTATATACATCGTTTTCAAGTCTATTATGAGATAAATAATTCTTTAATTCTTTAATCAGATCAGTTTGCTCATTAAGAAGTTCAATATTTGTTTTAATTAATGCTACTAACCTATTCATTGAATCCTCGATTGTATTTTCCATAAACTTAGCCTTAATTTACATTGTTACACTTTGATCTTAATTTTATTTCTCTTTCAAGAAGCCCTTTAAGATCATAAAGGTTGCTATTATACTTTTTTAAAATAAAATCGATCTCGCTAATCATTTTATATTTATCTGAAATAGAAGTTTTATTAATCTCTCTTAATTCATTTAAAATTAGCACCAACTGTAAAAAATCAGCTTTTTCCAATTTTAATGTCATCTCTCTTCTCTTCTTCCAAAACAAAAAAATAATAATTATGCAAAATTTATTTATTTTATATTTCTGTGGTACGTCTCACTCGTACTACCGAAATTTCTTGATTTTTTCCTAAACCGAATATATTTATACCTCATAAAAATATTAAATCAAGTAAAAAGTACGACTGGGTAGTATTTTTTACTAAAAATGTTGAATATATATGAATTTACATAAATGTTTATTAAGGCTAAAAATAAATAAAATAACCTTAAAAACTCATAAAAACACTTTAATGACTTCTCGTGAAAAAATTGATTTAAATACTATTGGTGGCAGAATTACTTTTCTTAGAAGATTAGTAGGCATTACAAGGCCTGACATTGAAGCAAAGTATGGGTTCAAAGAAACAACCCTTTACTCTTATGAATGCGGACGAAAACCTATTACTAGCAATGGTTTAAATAAATGTTTAACTATTTTTAGAAATGAAGGTATCATTGTCACTGAAGAATGGTTAAAATTTGGACAAGGGCCTGATCCTGTTATAAATGCTGATAAAACCTCTTTAATAATTGGCAAAAGTAGTAGTTCCTTTCTTTCTAATAAAGAGATCGATATTGTACAAGAAATAGAGTTTTTCAAGAGTATTTATCCAGATCTATTATTTCATTTTGTTAATAATGCAGAAATGTCTCCCCAATTTAATGCCGGCGATTACATTGCTGGTAGTTATTTCACAAATGAAGAATATCTAAAAGAAATGGATAGCTTTCATAATATTGACTGTATTATTGTTTTAAGTAGTGGCGAACAAATATTTAGGAAAATTATTGTAGATAGTAATAAAAACTATAGTTTCAATTGTAATAACCCAAGTGTGGCAAAGGATCCCTTTCTATATAATTTAACAATAAAAAAGATTGCTCCAGTCATATTTCATAGAATCAAAACAAAAGAAGAATTTATTAAACTTAAACAAAAAAATACGGTTTCTACTTAATATAAGGGAAAGTCAGTTTAAACTCTGTAAAGTGTCCTTCAAGCGAATTACAGCTTATATCCCCTTTAAATGAATGCATAACTACTTTACAAAAATATAATCCCAAACCTGTACTAAAGGCATTTTTAGAATAAAATCTTTCAAAAATATATGGGAGGTTTTCACTAGAAATACCCTTACCAGTATCCCTAAAGAATAAATAATTTGCCCTTTCATCTCTTTTACCCCAAATTTCAATAATACTTTCTTTTTTTGCATGGAATAGGGCATTTTTAATTAAATTAAATAATACGTGCTTAATTAAGGTTTCTTCACCTAGAAAATTGAAATTTGTCTCTTTTTCATGCCAAACAACTTTTTTCAAAGATGAAGAAGTGAAAGGGTATTCATCTAAAGCTTGTTGAATACAGGTACGAATATTACATCTTCTTAATTTTTTTTCTTCAATATTTTCGTTTAATTTATAACTAAACATGTCGTTTATATTATAAATTTTTTTTATTATTTCTTTTATATCATTGTGAGTATTTTTAATTATTTCGTACTTTGCTTCTCCTAGTTTTTCCTTCAAAATACCTGCTTTTACAGCCTTTTCATAAACACTATAAAAATAAGGTAAATTAGATTCTAAAGAAGAACTATGTAAATTTAAAGCAGCGAAAGGTGTATTTAATTCATGAGCAAGGATACCATTGATAAATTTATAATTATTTATTGTTTCTTGCTCTATTAAATTTTTCTTTCTCGAAAAAACTATTACAATTATGAAGGATATAATATATGTATATAAAAATACGAAAAAGTTTTCATGCTGAATAATTAAATAAGGAATTATCATTAAGCAATTAGTTTTAATATACACTAATGTTGCAAAACCAAATCCTATAGAAAAAAATGCAATAAATGTTAACCAATCGGTTAATGTAGCCAACATAAAAAGTGATAAAGCATTACCTATTAAAGCTTCAATCTTATAACTATTATTAAAAACAATTAAAGTAGATAAAAAAGGAAGACAGTAAAATAGTACAATTAACCAATAAAATCTTAAGTATTTTAATAGATTTTCAGGTAACATTTCATAAAACATTAATATTATGCTTAATGTAACCCCTACAAGTTGAAAAGGATTTTGAGCAAAATTTAATGTTGGATGTAAACATATCAATATAAAACTTGCTAGGAAATAAATAGCAAAACTTTGATATTGATGGTAGATTTCATCTGTGCGTTCATAACAAAAACGTGATAATTTATCGAATACACTAACTTTCATCTTCTTCTTGAATATTCCTCAATTTATTTCTAAAACTATAGAAAAAGGCTTTTTCCTTTTTTGCAAAATGTTCTATCCCTTTGATAATTGAATAATACAAACCTTTTTGCCCAGGTAAAGGATATAAAGGGTAAAATGAATTCTCAAAATTATCTTTCTCATTATTTAAAAAATGATAGTTTAATAACATTTTTTCACGTGTAATAAGCTTATCTATCAGATATTTAGGACACTTTTCTTCTTTTAATGAAATTATATCATCTTCTATTTCCTCATCATCTGTAATAAAGAATATAAAACCTACCCCCTCTGAATTAAAAAGTAATAAGCTTCCTTTACTATCAATTTGATAATATTCTACAATTTTTTCTCTTTCGATTAAATCATCTAAAATGTTTTTATAAGTTACATCAGTGAAAAAATGATCTTCATTAGCTTCAAACGGTAAAGCTATGTTAAAATGGGATTTATGATAAAGATCTATTAATTGCTTTAACTTTGAAATGAAATCTATATCTTGCTTACGTATATAATTATCTATTAGTTTTTCATTAAAAGCAGTATTTGCTATACTCTCATCCGCAACTCCACTTAGCAGAATCTTTTTTATATTCTTTCCCTTTATCTTTTTCAAAACTTCCAAACCATTAATGTCCTTCATTTTATAATCAATTATTAAAACTGATATACTAGAAAATCTATCGGGATTTTCGATTTCTGTAGCTACTTCATTAATATCTAAATACCAAGTACCTTTTTCTTTATAGGTTGCAAGTATGTTCTTTGCATCCAAAAGTGATAAATGATTATGCTTTACAAGATATTCTAAAGCTTGTATAGGGTCACTAAAAACTGTATAATAGTTTTTATCATCTGGCAAAGCGCTTAACAGAGCGTTTAAAAACTGCTCATCATCATCAACTATTACAATATTTGTTGGTAGAGTTATCTGTGATAACATAATACTTTCCCTTAACTTAATATATTTCATTTAAGATTCTTTAATGAAACGTATCTTAACATTTATTAGTTAATAATGCATTAATATTTGTTTAAATATTTTAAATTTATAATTTTTTCAATTTTTATCAAATACTTATTGAAATATTACTTATATTAAACTTTTAAAGACATAAAAGTCTCTAGGCTAATATTAACCCACTATTCAATAAGGAATAAAACCTACTATCAGATCTTTTATAATTGAAAGAGCTTTAATTATGTACGGAATTTAAACATTCAGAGTGTTCAGAATTTGATCGCTTATTAACATGTAATATTAATATATATAAAAAATTAAATAATGCAGTAAAAACAATTACATTCAAAATAAGGGTAATAACTCCATTAAACTTTCCGATAAAAAAAATTATTGTTTTAAAATCTCCAGGAAATACATAAGAAGTTGAACGATTAAAGAGTACAAATAATGAACACTTATATACATGTAATTAATAAATAAAAATAATAATGTAAATAAACATTAATGGTTGTTAATTTAAGATTTTATTAATACGCAAGAAAGAAAGTTTAACAAAAGAGGTTAAAAAATTTATTGACATAGGATAAATACTACTCTAAATTAAGGTATATTAATGTTAAGTTAATGTAATTCAATGCAAAAATACAGTGATTTACATTAAACTACGTTACAAAGTTAAAATATTAGTATTTGAAATTTTTTAATTGCAAATAGGTTTTTAAAATGAGTAAAAGATCCAGAAGCCAGGAAAGTGTCACTGTTGACGAAGACATGAAAAGAGATTTAGAAGAAATAGCGCTCAAAACTGGTCTCACAAAGTCTTTTCTTATAAGATGTGCATTAAATAATTTCGTTAAAGATGCTAAAGATAGATTATATAATATGGGAGAAGATAAGAGATTTATCGCGTATAAGATATAAAAAAAGCCCTCTTGGCGGAGGGCTATTTTTTTTAAGATTTGAACACTTTTAGAAAAATGCTGAAATCGTTCCTAAACCTGATATTAGCATTCCTAAAAGGTCAAGTCAACACCTTAATATAAAAATTTTATGGGAATGTTATGACTAGCAACATATGTCAGTACATTAACTTACGTTTTAATAACGTAACTGGTGATATTTTGACACTCGAAGAAAGGGAGATCTTAAAAAAGATCAACTTTTATATTAATCATGCTAAAAAGTATAATAAAACTGAATGTTTTCATGATGGTAAGTATTGGGCTGAACTTTCAGCGAAAAAGTTCATAGAACAAACTAACCTTTTCAGTAGAACTACATTTTTCAAATATATAAAATCTCTTAGAGATAAGGGTATTATTGAATGTAAAAAGCTCAGAAGTAAAAGAGTAGATCAAACGAATTTCTTTGTTTTAGCTTATGAAAAACTAATGAAGTTAGGCGTTACAGTAGTAAATTATAACCCTGAAACTAAATCAAGTTATACTTTGAAAGCACAAGATATGGTTACAATTGAGGAGCGTCCCTCTTCCAATGAAATTAAAATTTCTAGAGATTATAGATATAGTCTACTAAAAGAAATATCTTTAACTTTTAAAATAGAAATCAAAAGGCTTGAAAAATTAACTGCTAATAGGCCTAATGAAATCTTATCAAAAAATATTCAATATATTAAATATAGATTAGCTAAAGGTAACATTATTAATCCTCGTGGATTCGTTGAAAAAGCTTTATCAGATAATTATCTATCTCAAGTGGATAAACTAGCTTTTGATTCGCAGAAGCAACTCAATGAAGTTATTCATGCTGTAGAAAATAATAATACTGATGATAAATCTACTAATGACAAAGTGTTTAAAATACTCAAAAATAAAGCGGAAGAGTTAAATGAAGATTTAGAATTGAACTTAAAAGGTTTAACAATAAAAAATAATAAGATTTATATCTTATTTTATAATCATTCAGAAAATATAAAGCCTTTATATGAAAGCTTAAAAGGTAGGATATATGAGGAAACAAAATTAGAGGTCCAAATTTCTTTTGTAACCCCCTCTCCTCAAGAAATTTATAAATTATCAAAATTCGTTCCTTATAAATTTAAGCTCGCTTCATTGAACCACTTAATTAATAAAGTAAATCATAACCTTGGTGATTTTGAAGAAATTTTGAGTAAAGTAAAATGTGTACCCGTCAGCTTGAATGAGCACTACTATTTCGTAAATAATATAGATATCGCGAATGTGCTTCATAAATGCAATATCAAAAATATTATTTTAAACGATTTTACTAAGGAAGATTTAAAATCATATTATAAAGATATTACTTTAGATATTTTTAACCAATTAGTAGCAGAGAATTGTTTCCTAAAAAATCAAAGAGCCTTCTTTAATCATTTAGAATTATTTTCAGATAGAATAATAGATATCCCTTATAACGATATACAAAGCTATATAAATAGCTTACTGAAAGTATTAGGCCTTGAAGCTAAAATAAATTCAATCTTATCTATTCATTTTGTGAAAGGTTTGGAAAATAATAGCTTCGTTCTAAATACTAACGATATCGAATTATTTACATATTTTAATAATCCTTTATTCAAACAAATAATTGCAAATATAGTATCCAAAGAATTCAATAGTGATACTAATATTGATGTTTATTACGCTGAAGTAAGCTATGTGTAATATATGCATATTATAAGTGATTATTATATAAGAGATATGTAGTACTTATAACGTGCATATATTCTGCCTATATGTAAAATAAGTGATAGATATACAATGCTTATATATTATATAAGCTTAACTATATAAACTTGAATTGTGTCATTTATATTTTTTATTTAAATAATATATATAATAATATTTTTATTACCTACGCCCCTACTCTTTTTTTCTTTTAAAGCTCTCAGATATAAGGTTTGGTAGATAAGCATATATTATTAGAAATAAACTATTTTATTATTATGTTTATTTAATAGTTATATATATTATTAACAACTTATAATTATAACTTATATTGTATATAAGCATAACATAAGCAACAGATAATTATTGCATATCTAAAGCATATATGATACTTATATAGTTAATAAGTATCTCATATTTAGTGCTTATCTAGTGTTATATACTAATAAAGAAAGGAGTTTTATGATTATTACAGTTGGTGGTGTTAAAGGTGGAGCTGGCAAAAGTACAATTGCAACTAATTTAGCTATTATTGCTTCTCAAGATCCTAAAAAGGAAGTTTTGTTAATTGATGCTGATGACCAAGAATCATCCTATAATTTTACAGCTTTAAGAAATGAACTTTTGCCAGAGAAAGGAGCAGGTTATAGTGTAGCTAAACTCACTGGTTTAAATGTTAGAAATGAAGTTTTAAACCTAAAGAAAAAATTTAATACTATTATAATTGATACTGGTGGAAGAGATACTTCAAGCCAGAGAGCAGCTATAACCGTTTCAGATATTTTATTAGTACCTTATGTACCAAAAACATTTGATGTATGGACAGTAGACGATGTAGATAAAATATTAAATGAAATGCTTCCTTCTAATCCAACCCTTCGCTGTTGTGCTTTTCTTAATCGTGCAGATACTAAAGGACAAGATAATGAGGCTGCAATTGCTGCGATAAAAAATTCGCCTCACTTACTTCTTCTTGATTCAATCGTTATACATCGAAAAGCCTTCGGCAATGCTGTTGCTCAAGGTAAATCAGTTATAGAACTTAGACCTAAGGATAGAAAAGCTATTAGCGAAATTAAAGAATTATATACTGAAGTTTTTGAAAATATATTGATAGGAGAGGAAGCATGAAATCTATACCCCAAAAACCTACTAGCTCTAAATTAAATAATTTAGTTAGTGAAGATAAAATCCAAACTCTTATAAACCAAGGAGGTAGTGTAGCCTCAGAGAAAGCCCAAAAACCTTTAAAGAAGAAAAATAATAAAGTTCTTCTTACTGTAGATTGGGAATTATTAAATAGAGTGGATGAATGTGTCTCTAAGAGAGTTATTAATAAAGCGAGGACTAATTACATATTAGAAGCAATTGTAGAAAAGCTAGAAAGAGAAGCTCAAAAATAAATTTATATAAGTAATATATTTTATATATGTATTACTTATATTTTTATTATATATAATTATAATATTATATAAGTGATGCTTATACTAAATATAAATTAAAAATAAGCATCACTTATATCCTTTATAAGTGATGTATAATCATAAATTATAATATTTTACGATAATTTATTTGTAATGCTTTTTATTTTATTTGGTGACATATCGCTAATATTTCTAAAAATCTGATTCATTGCATATCTTTTAAGGTAGTTATAAGAATATTGACTATCATCTAGTTTCTCTAAATCAGAATATGATTTTAAATTATCTTCTTTATAAGTTTGCGATCCTAACGGTAAGATAAAAGTGGTTATTCTATCTCTCTTTTCATTTGAAGAAGAGGGAACACCTAGAGTATTAAGATTTTCTAGCTCTTTTTCATAAGCCTCCTTATTATAATTTAAGCTAGCATAATTAATATAGTTTTCCTTCATTAAAAGATTTAAAACCTTTAGGATACATTTAACTGAAAAAGAACGTACATTAGTAAAAAAGAAATCAGAAGTTTTACTAGTAGATGTTTTCAGTTCATGTGCAAAGTTAAGAGCAAAATCTTCCTCTTTTAAAAGGGTAGTAAATATTTTATTCCTTGGATCATCTCTTTTTTGTAATTCTAATTTAATAAGTGAATTGGAAAATAGAGGTAAAATTTTACTTATAGACTCGAGTATACCTTCTTTTATTGAAAGTAAAAACACTTGAAAATCAAATTCGTTGAAGTGTTTCTTAATGATAGAATCCCTTATAATAAGACTTTCCATAAAAGCTTTTTTTAAATCTTTTAAAGAAACTATTGTCCCAGCTATAGCCTTTTTGCCTGTAATGTTAATATTATGTGGAACAATCAAATAATTACGAGAAGGTGAGGGAGTATCAATACTTACACCCTCGAATTCTAAGAAAAGTTCATTTCGTATATTACACTCTAAAACATTATTAAAAAAACAAATACTCGATAAAAGTTGTTTTACATTTCTAAAATTGATTATACATATATCGTACAACTCTAACTCACTATTATACTTAATTTGTATAATTTCTTGATCTATTAATTGATTAAGATAAATGAGATTTTTCTTTATTTCCTCTTTTGTTACACGAATTAATTTTAAAGAGGTATTACTTTGCTCTAATTTAAGAAGCTTTAAAATTGTACCTTTAGTCATTAAAACTAAGTTTTCTAATTTTTGTAATTCACTCCTTTTTTCTATAGCATTTTCATAAGTAATATTACCTACTACTTCTATTATTTTTCCTATCAATTTATTTGTTGAACAGCTTTCTTCCTCTTCGATTTCTAAATCTAAATTAATTTGAAAGTTTCCTTTTTCTATATGATTGAAGTTATTATTTAATATATCTTTTACTTGATAAAGGTTAGTAAGTTTTTGAATCAAGTGCTGAAGATTATTGATGTTTATAGTAAATTGAACTTTAAATGAGGGTAGTAAAAATTTTTCTTCAATAATACAGAGGTTGCTTATTGAATTAACAAATTTATTCAATGTAATACTAGATTTTTTTGGCACTATTAAACAAATTTCGTTTTCACTAAGTTTTGCAAATTCAGCGTTAAAATTCCTTCTTAAAAATTTACTCAGCTTTATTTCGTTTGACCAATTTGGATCCGTTAGAATTGCTAAATTTATACCTTCATTTATTAATGTGCGTACTTGTTTAAAGTTTCCATGAAAGAATTCAGTAGTCGGTTTAACAGCTTTTGTAGCCAAAAAACCAATGCCAAGCTTTGCGGGTATAACTTTATCCATAATCAATATATACGTGAAATTTGGTACAGCTAACGTAGTTAAACCCACAGCCGTTAGAGTGGAAGTACCTATTAAAAATGATTTATAGTTTTCTATAGTATCTTGAAATTGTATTAATGATTTTGCATCTTTCATTCTAACTAAGTTACAACCATTTTGCACCTTAGGTATAAGAACATGATTTTCAAATTTATTATATCTATGAATAATTTCATCTATAATAATCGGACTAAATAAATCCTTATATTCTGGATATAATGAAATAAACGATTCGACTTGGTTAAGCCTTAAGGGTAAGGTTAAACTTATTTCGGAACTATGTGTAATAGTATCAGCATCTACATAATTTTCTAAATGATTCGAATATGCACCTAATTTCTTTAAAAAAGGCAGATATTTAGTTATTTTACCGAAATTATTATACTTTTTCGATGAATTATCCTTATCTATCCAGGTAAGAAGGGGTGGGAGCATGTCTTCAAATTCAATATATTTAAAAACTTTTTTTAGAACTTCTTTCGATTTTTCTAAGAATTCTTCATTTGTTTTTTGCTCATGAGAATAAAGTTTTTCACGTAAAAATAAGGTTTTTTTATAATGAAGTTCTATATTATTTATATAATAGTTAACTAAATTATCTTTTAATTCCCTTTCGTATTGATCGATATTTGTAAAATTTTCTGGCAAATAGTTTTCAATTTCATTTGAAAGCTCAAAAGTTTCTTCAGTTATTTGTTTAAAAAAGTGGTTTAAAGCTAATAGATCAAATATTTTAATTGATCTGGCATTGTCTTCATTTAAACAATATGAATATTCTAATTTTACTTCATCAATTATTTCTATATCTATTGCATTTTCAAGCATGTAAAGTTCAAAAGACTTTATTTTTATTTCTTTCATACGATTCTCTCTATTTTATTTTTAATTATACTTTTATCTTTTTCTTCTTTATCGATAGAAGGCCTGTGTTTCGTTTCTTTATTATCAAAAGAAAATAATGGCTTAAGCTTTGTGGTAGGTGGGGGGTTAGGGACATTAATTACTTTCTTCCCAAATACTTTTTCTTTTACATCTTGATATTCTTTAGTAAGTAAATTTATGGAATTACTTATTTTATCTATAAAAAGTGTGGTTATATCAGATGCTAATTTTACAGATATTAAGCTAATGAGTCCTATTATTGCTGCTTTATAAATGCTGAAATAAGTTAAGGATAAAATAAAAAACGATAAGCTTATTGCCGTTAAAGTAAGAAGGGAAGGAGGGGAGGAGTTTGTTTTATTACTATCACTATTTATTTGTTGTGATGAAGAGATATTGGATTTTGGTTCTGTGTTTATATTATTTTCAAGTTTATATTGTTTAGGGATCACTAATTCAAGATCATACTCATTTTTGATTTGAAGAAGAAAAACTTCTAATAATTCTAAGAAAAATGATTCTTCTTGGTAGGATTTATCGTAATCAAAATTATATAGAGGACTTAATCTCTGTAAATCTTTTGATCTTTTACTAATAATTGTTTTTGTAAAAGATTCAGGGGATACCTCCCTAAAGTCGCAATTTATGAATATCGCTCCTCTGAAATCGGTATTACGGAAGGAGCAATTTTTTCCAAACTTTACATTTACAAAAATAGTGTTTTGAAATTGGCAGTAATCAAAATTGCTATTTGAAAATACTGTATCAAATATTAATATATTTGATAAATTAGAGGCTAAAAAGTCGCCACAGTATGATTTATTATAATCTAGACCTTCAAAATCATATTCATTATGTCCATGAAAACAAACAAAAAATGGATAATTATCTATTTCAATTCGTGCATCTTGAATATAGATTTTTCTATAAAAATAATATTCTCTTAAACTTTTATGATTTTTCCATGTTTGTAAGTCAATTTCTTTTAAAAAAGAATTTTTTACTTGTTTGGTTATAGGATCAATGTCCTTATTTATTATAAGGTCAACATCGGTATGATAGATATTATATTGTACTCTAGACATATTTGCTCCCGAAATTTTAATTTATTTCGAGAGATTAACCAAGAAGAGAGAGTTAATATTATTATTACACTATTAAATATTCGTCAACTATTAATAATATAATAACGTTACTTTTATAGTGTAAATTTTTTAAGCTATTGATTTTATTTAATAAATATTTTTTAAGGGCTTAATTTTATAAAATTTAATTGCAAAATAGGTAAAAGTTTGAGATATTAACACTGTATATACGAATTAATAAAAGTTTAACATAATCTTGAAATATATTAAAGGGTGAATTAGTTCCTCATCTTAAGGTTGTATTACAAATGATGAAAGATAATTTAATTAAATTAATTAATACCGAGAATGAAATTATTGTAGAAAACAATAATACTACTAAATCATACAATCTATATTTCGAGAAAAATAATGGTATTTCCTTGTATAATAAAAGGTTCAAATCTCAGAAATTGACTTATAGTGAATATAATATCGTTGTACGTACTTGTTTAAGTGTTATAAAAAATATAAAGAAAAAAACACATTCTTACCCTAACAAATTATCTGTCTTAGATTTTGGTTGCGGTGATGGCAGATATTTCAAAGCTTTCGTTAAAGTGGCTAATATTTTGAAAAGCAAAGGAATTATTCTTGAATTAATAAACTATGATCCTAGTTATATTGGATTACAATGTTATCAAAATGAATTAATGAATATAGGTTTTAAATTAAATAGCTCTGTAAATCTCCATCAAATACAAGAAGATAGTTTTAAAGGGTACGAAGTTAGTACATTATTAAAAGATAATCTTAAAGTTAAGTTCATACATGGTAACGCCAATGATGATTCTAAATATATAATGGAATTATTAGGGGGTGAGAATAGTGTAGATCTTATTTTCTGTATGTTTGGTGTATTATCACATATTCCAATGCAGACAGCCCGAATTGATATACTTACAATTTTTAATCAAATGGTGAATATATGGGGTAAGGTAGTGGTAAGCGTACCAGCCTACAAAGATTTTAAAAAAGAATTAATTACCTACGATCAACTTCGTAGAGAAAAAAATGTATTAGATACCCATAAGAACCCGCTTTCTTTTATAGATTATAAAGGAATATTGGGGTCAGTATCAGAAGAAGGAGATATCTATTATTGTAGATATGATGATGAGAAAGCTATCAGAATATATTATAACTTATATAATTTTAATCGTTTTAAGAATGACTTAAAAAACAGTGGCTTATCCATTAACTCGCTAAATATACTTAATTTCTGGCATCCTTCTAAGGTAGCAGGAAGAGTTATTTTATCAATTTCAGACTATTTAATTTCATTTATTTTATCTCGAATTTGTAAAATATTTAAAAATAGTGTAAACTTTACTTCATATATAGTATCAATATGTAGTAAAGATACAAACGATGATAAGAAAACGCCTTATTAAAATCAAACCATCCCTTGCTAACCAGTTTTTCTATTTAGCTGCGTTAACACTGTTTTTTATTCTTTTGATATCTATATATATAACCTGGAGTAATTATAATTATTATCTGCAAGAAAAGAACAATAGATTTGATAAACAAGTCCATAACATAGAAAATGCTTTATTAGAAAGTTTTGAATATATAACTAATCTTGCTAATTTTATTGGTAAAAAAATAGTAAGCAATAAGGATAAAAGTCCTCAAAATATAGCTTTTCTTATATCACAACCCACTAAGCGTCTGAAAGATAATATTTTTACCTGGACTTTATTTGATTTTGTAAATCCCAATGGATATGTCATTGTGGATAGTACAACAGGTGTTTTATCTATACCTAAAAAAGTAGATAATGAAAAACGCGCTTGGATATATTCGGCTCGTCAAGAACCTTGGATACTCCAATTCTCTCAACCAGACATTGGAATTATAAGTGGAGAATTAATATTACCTACTGGGTTTGGTTTAACAGATGATAAAAATAATTTTATAGGTTATTTAACAGCTGGAATAAATATTAATAAGCTTACTAATAAACTTAAAGAAGTTACAGATGATAAAATTAGTTTTATATTAATGACTAAAGGTCACAAACTCATTTCAAGTTCAGAAAATTATGATTCATCAGAATTTAATAATTTCGTAGAGCATGGTTTTTTAAAGATTAAGGATACGAATTTTACTAAAAAGCATACAGTAAATAAATACCCTTTTGTAATTTTTATAGGTGAAAATAAAAAGGAATCTTATCAAGCTTTTTATCAACTTATTTTACCCCAAGTATTACGTAATCTTGTAATGGGAATAATATTTGCTGCTATTCTCTTATTCCTTAGAATAGTAATTGTAAAACCAATTTATGAATTATCAGAATACGCTGAAAAAATAGCTAAAGATGAGGAAATATTTATAGGTATAAATCACTATAAGTATAAAGAATTTATTGCTCTTGCAGAACAATTAAGAGAAATTTATAAAATTAAATATAGGCTTAAGCAGATTAATGAAATATTAGAAAGAGATCTTAAAAAAACTTCGGAAGATCTAAAACAAGCTCTATCAATAAAAACAGAATTTTTAAGAAATATAAATCATGAAGTTAGAACTCCTGTGCAAGGAGTAATAGGGATAGCGACAGGGTTAGTTGATTCTTGGAATAAGCTTAATGATGACCAAAAATTTAAATATACTCAAGAAATTTCTCAAGCGGCTGATCGACTATTTTCCCTAGTTAATAATATTTTAGATCTTTCTCAGTTTAATACTGGTAAATTTAAGCTGGCTTTAACAGAATTTAATATAGTAGAGTTAATCAATGAAGTCATTGATGAATTCAATGTATTTTTATCTAAAGACAATTTAGTACGTATTAATTTTATACCTTATACTTCTAATTCAGTAATTGAAGGTGATAGTAAAAAAATTATGCAAGTAGTTAGGAATCTAATTTCTAATTCTATTAAATTCTGTAATACTGGTGAAATTAAAATAACTTTAGAATGCTTAACTAACCAAAATCAAATATTATTTACAATTAAGGATGAGGGTATAGGTATACCAGAAGGCGAAAGAGAGGAGATTTTTAAACCATTTTATCAAAGTAGTTTAACTAAAACTGAAGCAGGGGGTACAGGCTTAGGATTAGCAATTTCAAAAGAAATTATAGAAACTCATAATGGTAAAATTTGGGTTGAAGAAACTGAAGGTAAAGGCGCTTTATTTAAATTTGTTATTCCTATAAACCATTATAGTACTTTTGATAATAAAGAAATAAAACATACTAAAAATAACCCTATAACAATATTAATTGTTGATGATGAAGAGCTATGTGTATCTAGTCTTCAAATGATATTAGCAAATGAAAACTTCAAACTATTAACTGCTATGTGCGGTAAAGAGGCGTTAGAGTATATTAATGATCCTACTAATAATATTGATATAGTTTTACTTGATATGATGATGCCTGACATGAATGGCATTGAAGTAATTAAAAAGATAAAATCTACTCCTGTATTTGATTACGTTAATATCATTTTACAGACAGGAATGAACGATAAAGACAAGATTAATGAAGCATTTAAGTTAGGAGCTAAAGGGTGTTTAAACAAGCCTTATAAAAAAGAAGAAATTATCACATTAATTAAAAATATTATTTCTGAAAAAAATATTAACTAAAATTCTCTATTACTTCATAAATGTTATATCTTTCAGCTATTTCATGTGGACTATAATTAAGCTTATTCTTTAGCCTTGGGTTAGCCCCATATTTTAAAAGTATTTTAATAATATCTATATTCTTATATAAAACTGCTTCAAATAAAGGAGTGTAATGGAAGGAATCAAAAACATTTGGATTAGCTCCATTCTTTAATAACTCTTCTACTACTTATAAAGCTTCATTCTTTACTGCCAAATGTAAAAGTGTAGCACCTGTTGTCGTATCAAGCTTATTAAGAAAATAATCTCTTGTATTTTCAGGTATTAAGCTTATTTCGCTCCTTAATAACTCTAAATTATTGGTGTTACAAGCTTTCTTTAAATTAATATAATTATACATTTTTCCTCAAAAGAACATGTAAAGTAAGTTAAATATTATACTAAATAATTAATAAATAGTCAATAATTAAAATTGAATTAACGTTGTATTTATACAACTTTTAATATCTCATCCCATTTAGTTGTATATCTTGGTGATCTATTTGAAGCTTTCATTTGCCACTCATGCTTAACACCTTGGGCAGCAAAAAATATTGTAGCTTTACCAAAATCATTATTAAGTTTGTCCATTACTTTCATCAACTTTTCATTTGGAATATGAGAAGGGAGGAGGGTGGTCTGGACTTTTTCTTTAGGCAATAAATCTAAAAAAACTACTCCAGCTTTTTTATATTCAAGATTAGGAATATAAATTTCTTCAAGTAATTGTTTAGCAGTTTTGATCATGAAACCTGTATCATCAGTAGGTTCAGTAAAAGTATGTATCATTGAGTTCTGATAATAGTCTTCTTTAAATCTATCAGTTCTAACAAAAACATACATTGCTTTAGCATATGATTTTTGATTTCTGATTTTCTCAGCGCCTCTTGCTACGTAATTTGCAACAGCTCCTGATAATTGATCTAATTCTTTTATTGGTTTTCCAAATGAGCGAGTTGAGGCTATCGATTTTTTATTATTTGGCACATCTTCTAACTCAAAACATGAAGTGCCATTTAATTCTAAGACTAACCTTTCGAGCATTACATTGTACACTTTTCGCATTTGTTTAGGATCAATATTTGCAAGTTCTAAAGCTGTATTGATTCCTAATGCTTTTAGTTTAATTGATAATTGTCTACCAACTCCCCATATATCTTCAATAGGAAAGTTTCTTAAACATTCTATGCGATTATTTTCATCGATAATAAATACGCCAGTAGTTGTATGTTTTTTTGCATAATGATTAGCAAGTTTAGCAAGGGTTTTAGTTTTTGCTACTCCAATACAAGTAGGAACTCCAATTTCTTTTAAAACTTTCTGTCTTAGAGTTATAGCAAAGCTTCCAATATTCCATACATTTGTAAGATCAAGAAAAGCTTCATCAATTGAGTATATTTCTATTCTAGGAGCATTATTAGCAAGGGTCGTCATTACTCTTGCTGAGATATCACCATATAATTCATAATTAGACGAAAATATTTGAATGTCGTGTTTTTTTACTAAATCTTTTATTTTAAATAGAGGGCAAGCCATAGGTATACCTAAAGCTTTAGCTTCATTCGATCTAGCAATCACACATCCATCATTATTTGAAAGAACTACAACTGGGCTTAGCCTTTAGTTTCGGATTAAAGATTCTTTCACAAGATGCATAGTCGAGTAGGCGGTAAGAGTTACCAATTACCACCCCTCTAAGAACCGTACTTGCGAGTTTCCCCGCATACGGCTCAAGCTTTGATAACATCTTTTATGAATTTAGAAGATGCAGCGGTTAAAAAATGTTTAGTTGATCTATTTG